>JANLHE010000383.1 GCA_024653875.1 Acidobacteriota bacterium | reverse complement strand
CCGCCACGTCCGCCTCCGAAGCCGCCACCGCGCGCGGGCGCCGCGGCTGCGGCGCCAGGCGCCGGCGGATTCCAGCGCATCGTCCACTCCACCTTGGAGATGCCGGCCTTGGCCGGGAAGGTGCCGGTGCACGCGTTGCGGCCCGCCGCGTCACTCACTTCGAACGTCACGTCGCCGGTGACCGTGTCGCTCAGGTAGTAGTTGATGGCGGCGTTGCGGCTCGGGTTCTGGCCGATGAACGCGATTTCGCCGCCGTTGTGCTGCGGCTGAATGGTCAGCCACTGCGTCGCGATGCGGTTCTCGAACAGGTGCGCCGCCGCGCCACGCACGGCAGGGGTCATCTGCTGGAGCGCGGTGATGTCATCCAGGACCCAGAGGCCGCGCCCGTGCGTGCCGGCAATCAGGTCGCCGTCACGCGGATGGATGAGCAGGTCATGCACCGCCACCGTCGGCAGGTTGTTGTTCAGGCGCTGCCACGACTGGCCGCCGGTGAGGGAATAAAACGCCGCGAATTCGGAGCCGGCAAACAGCAGGTTCGGGTTCTTCGGATCCTGCTTCACCACGTACATCGGGTGCCCGTCGGGCAGGTTGTTCGTGATGTTGGTCCACGTCTTGCCGAAGTCCGTCGTCTTGTAGACGAACGGCTTGTAGATCGCAAAGCGGTGGCCGGTGACCGTGGCGAACGCCGTGCCGTTAGTGTGCTTCGACGCGTCCACGCGGCTCACCCAGATGTCCGGCCGCGGGTTGCCCGGCAGGCCGGCCGTGCCGACTTTGGTCCAGGTCTGGCCATAGTTGCGCGTCACCTGAATATTTCCGTCGTCGGTGCCGATCCAGATCTGGCCGGGCTCGAGCGTCGATTCGGAGATGGTGATGATGGTCGCGTGATACTTCGCGCCGCCGCCGGGATTCTCATCGGGCGTCATGCCGCCCGAGAGGCGGCTGGTGCGCTCGGGGTCGTTCTGCGTCAGGTCGCCGCTGATGAGCCGGTAGGTGGACCCGCCATCCACCGACATGATCAGGTGGTTGGCGCCGACCAGGATGGCGCGCGGATTGTGCGGCGAGAGGATGAAGGGCGTGGACCAGTTGAAGCGCAGCGCGCCCAGCATCTGCGGTTGGACGCCCCAGTTCGCCTCCTCGGCCTTCTTCTCCATCTCGGGTGTGATGTGCTCATCCCAGTTGGTGATGTTCTGTTTGTTCGGACGCAGGTTCGTGCGCTGGCGGGTCTCGGCGTCCGATCGCCCGATGTTGCCGCCCTGGTTGCCCGGTTGCGACTCCGAGTAGATGTTCCGGTAGTTCGTCGGGTCTTGTTGGGTGTGGTATCCGTCACCGCCCGAGATGTTGAACCACTCGCTCAAGTAGATGCCCTGGGCGCGCGTGGCCGACGGGCCGCACGAACTGCCCGCGTCCTGCAGGCCGCCGCAGATGTAATACGGTTCGCGCATGTCGGCGGAGACCGCGTAGTACTGCGTGACGTTGAGGTTCTCGAACCGGATGTCGGTGGCGCCGTCGTCGTGCGTCAGGTTGAGGCCGCCGTTGCCGCCGCCGCCCGTGAACGTCTTGCCGGCGTCGCGCGAGCGCCGGTACTGGATGTTGTAGCTGAAGACGTACGTGTCGTCGAGCGGGCTGATGCCGATGTGGTTGTAGTAGAACGGCCGCGTCAGGTATCGATCGAGGAACGTCCACGTGTCGCCGCCGTTCTCCGAGCGGTAGATGCCCGCGCCGAGCCTGGTCATGTCGGCGTACTCGGGGTTGGGCGTACCGCCGCCACCGCCGCGTCCGGCGCCTCCGGCCCGCGCCGCGGGCTGTCCCGGCGCCGGCAGCGTCGGTGGCGGCTGATAACCGTGCTCGATGTGCGCCATGATGACCTTGGGATTGGATCGCGCGATCGCGAGGCCGATCTTGCCCATGTCTCCCGCGGGCAGCGTGTTGGTCAGCTTGCGCCAGCTTCGGCCGCCGTTGGTGCTCTTGAAGATGCCGCTGTTGGGCCCGCCGCTGTTCAGGCGCCAGGGGTACCGGATGCGCTGCCAGAACGACACGTAGAGGATGTCCGGGTTCACCGGATCGATCACCATGTCGATCGCGCCCGTCTGCGGATCGTTCGGCAATCCGTCCGTGGCCTTGGTCCACGTCGTCCCGCCGTCGGTGGTCTTGAAGACGCCCCGGCTGCCGACCGGGCCGTAGATGTTGCCGATAGCCGCCACCCACACCGTGTTCACGTCCTTCGGGTGCAGGATGATCTTGCCGATGTTGAACGAGTTCTTCAGACCGACGTTGGTGAAGGTCGTGCCGCCGTCCGTGGACTTGTAGACGCCGTCGCCCCAGGCGGCCGAGTTGCGTCCGCACTCTTCGCCCGTGCCCACCCAGATGATGTTGGGGTTGACCTGATTGATCTTCACGTCGCCGATCGATGCCGCGCCGTACTTGTCGAAGATGGGCGTCCAGTTCGTGCCGCCGCTCACGGACTTGAACACGCCGCCGGCCGCCGAGCCGACGATGACGTGGGCCCAGTCGCTTTCGAGGGCGTCCACCGACGAGATGCGGCCGACGAGGTTGGCGTTGCCAACGTTGCGCCAGCGGAGATCCTGAATCATGGGGTCGGTCGCCGCGCCCGTTTGCGCGGAGACGTTGGCACCGGAGGATACAAGTGCGCCCACGGCACCCAGCAGGGCCACGGCGGCGACACGTATCCGGCGGAAGGCAGGGATCGGCATGGGACTGTCTCCTTCGTCGGTCAAGTGACCGGTCGGCGTATTAGGGAACCGGGCGGATTGTGCCAAAACCGGGCGTCCAGGTCCAGCACGAAGGTGAGGGGCCCATGGTACAATCCGCCCCGATCGCAGTCCTAAATGGCCACTTGCCCCCGTTGCCTCGGCGCTCTCACAGAAGGGCACAAGTGTCGGCCGATCTGGATCCGGCGCTTGCGGCACCAGGCTGGAACAACGACGCTCGGCGGACTGCTCGGCGCCTTCATCCACCTGTTGGTGGCCCCCGACGGGCTGCCGATCATGGGGTTCGTGATCGGCGGGTTGTTCTTCTTCGGCCTCCACGAAGCGATCAGGCCGGAGTAGTCTCCCGGAGGCCGCCGGCCTCGAGCCACAGGCGTAGCGCGGCAAACGCTTTGCCCCGATGCGCCACCGCCAGCTTCTCGCGGTCATCCACTTCGCCAAACACCTTTCCGTACGCCGGGTAATGGAAGATCGGGTCGTACCCGAAGCCGTGCGTGCCGCGCGCCTCCGGCCAGATCTCCCCCTCAACGGTGGCCTGCGTTTCAAACGCCACCGTCGGAGACATCGCATTTGTGGCATTGCCCTCATTCACCCGCCCATCCACCAGCGCGAGCGCACAGACATACCGCGCCGTCCAGGGGCGTGGATGCGGCGCGAGCGCGGCATGCAGGTTCGCGAACTTGTCGGGATACGTCGCGCCGGGATAGCGGGCGCTGTGGATGCCCGGCGCGCCGCCAAGCGCATCGATCGCGAGTCCGGAGTCTTCAGCCACCGTGACGAGGCCGCTGGCGCGGGCATACTCCCTGGCTTTGAGCCGGGCGTTCCCGGCGAAGGTGTGTTCGGTCTCCTCCGGCTCGGCAATGGGCGGCAGATCCGCCAGTGACCGGAGGATCAGGGGCAGGCCGTGCAGCAGGTGGCCGATTTCCCGGAATTTCCCGGGGTTGGTGGTGGCAATCAGTAGCGGTGTCATGGCGCTCGCTGCAGGTATAATCGCGCGGTTCCCAGTCGGTTTCTTCGGGAGGAGTGTCTCATGGTCAGGAAAGGCAATCTCGTGTCCTCGTCGCTGGTGGTGGTGGGTGCGGTGGTGTTTGTCGCCGCGGTGACCGCCCAGACCCCGCGACTTGACGATCAAAGTACCGTGCCGGGGTCGCAGGCGGCGCTGCAGGCGCAGGATCCGCCCGTGCAGGCTCCGCCGACCGGCGGCAGACAGGGTGGGGCGCAGGCGGCTCCGCGGCCGCAGCCGTACGATCGCGTGATCACGGCCGAGGCGAAGACCGACGACGGCATCTTCAAGGTGCACCGCATCGGAGACCGGCTCTACTACGAGATTCCGAAAGCGGAACTCGGCAAGGACTATCTGCTCGTCACCACGATCAAGAAGACCACGATCGGCGTGGGCTACGGCGGCCAGGCCGCCGGCACGCGGGTCATCCGTTGGGTGCAGCGCGGCGACCGCGTCCTGATTCTCAACATCGACTACAGCGTCATCGCGGACGACGCCAATCCCATCGCCCAGGCGGTCGACGATTCCAACAACCCGTCGATCCTCCGGGCGCTGAACGTGGCCGCGTACAGCCCGTCCGGCGACCCGGTGGTGGAAGTGACGCCGCTGTTCACGACCGACGTGCCGGAATTCTCGGTGCGTGCCCGCGTGGGCGGCCGGGGCCTGGCCACCGATCGGACGTTCCTGGAAAAGGCCGTCTCGTTCCCCGAGAACATCAACGTTGAAGCCATCCAGACCTTCACCGGCGCGGAACCGGCGGCGGGCGCGGGACGCGCGGCGGGTGCGGCTCGCGGCATGCGCGGCTCGAGCGCCACGGTGCTCACCAGCTACAGCATGGTGAAGCTGCCGGAGACGCCGATGATGCCGCGTCTGTTTGACGAGCGGGTCGGCTACTTCACCCAGGGGTTGACCGACTACGGCACCGACGAACACCGCTCGGTCGCCACGCGGTACATCACCCGGTATCGCCTTGAAAAGAAGGACCCGAGCGCGGCGATCTCCGAGCCGATCAAGCCGATCGTCTACTGGGTGGACCCGGCGACGCCGACCAAGTGGGTGCCGTTCGTCAAGAAGGGCATCGAGGACTGGCAGGCCGCGTTTGAAGCCGCGGGCTTCCGCAACGCCATCATCGCGAAGGAAGCGCCGAAGGACGATCCCGACTGGAGCGCGGAAGACGCGCGCTACTCCGTGATTCGGTGGCTGCCGTCCACCACCGAAAACGCGTCGGGGCCGCACGTGCATGACCCGCGCAGTGGCGAGATTCTCGAAGCCGACGTGCAGTATTACCACAACGTCCAGAACCTGGCGAAGAACTGGTACTTCGTCCAGGTCGGCCCGCTCGATCCCCGCGCGCAGAACCTGCCCCTGCCCGACGATCTCATGGGCGAACTCATGCGCTACGTCGTGGCGCACGAGGTGGGACACACGCTGGGCTTCCAGCACAACATGAAGGCCAGTTCCACCTACACGATCGAGCAGGTGCGCGATCCGAAGTGGGTGAAGGAGATGGGCCACACGCCCACGCTGATGGACTACTCGCGCTTCAACTACGTGGCGCAGCCGGAAGACAACATCGACCCGGCGGACCTCATCCCGAAGATCGGCCCGTACGACAAGTGGGCCACCATGTGGGGCTACAAGCCGATTCCGACCGCGAAGACCCCGAAAGAGGAGAAGGCCACGCTGGACGGGTGGGCGAAGGAGCAGGACGCCAAGCCCTACCTGCGCTTCTCCACGGAAGGCCAGGGCGGCACGGATCCCGGTGACAACACCGAGGCCGTCGGTGACGCCGACGCGGTGCGCGCCACCACGCTGGGCATGAAGAACCTGGCCCGCGTGTCCGAGATGCTGCTCGGCGCCACCAGCAGCCGCACGGGTGATCCCTACACGGAGCTCGAGGAAGTCTACGGGCGACTGGTGAGCCAGTGGACCACCGAGATGAATCACGTGACGCGCATGGTCGGCGGCTTCAACTCGCAGCAGAAACACATCGGCCAGGACGGTGTGCGCTTCGAAGTGCTGGCGCGGGCCAAGCAGCAGGAAGCCGTGCAGTACCTCGTGGCCAACGCCTTCCAGACGCCCACCATGATGGTGCGTCCGGAGATCCTGCGCCGCATCGAGCCGTCAGGCATCATTGACCGTGTGCGCAACGCGCAGTCGTCGGTCATGAACAGCCTGATTCAGAACGCCCGGATCGATCGCATGGTGGAGCAGGTGGCCCTGGACGGCCCGGCGGCGTACTCGCCGCTCGACTTCCTCACGGAACTGCGGTACGGCGTGTGGGCGGAAGTGCCGAAGAGCGGCACGAACATCGACATCTTCCGCCGTAATCTGCAGCGGACGTATCTGACGATTATGGACAACCGCTTGAACGGCCCGACGGCGCCAAGCGCCGAAGTGCGATCCCTGCTCAAGGGCGAACTGCGCGCCGTGGGCGAGATGGTCGACACCGCGCTGCGCGGCGGCGGGACGCGCGACGAGGTCACCATGCGTCACCTGCATGACGTGATTACCGAAGTCACCACGATCCTCGACCCGCGCGCGATGCGCCAGCGCACCCCGCCCGCGGCCGCCGCCGCTGGCGGACGAGGGAGAGGCGGGCTGCGATAGAACGCAGTAAATAGAAAGACCAACGGGGCCAGGCGTCGAAACACCTAGAGCGCGTTTCAGATCTCTGTAGACGGAGGGCACGGGCTTTAGCCCGTGCCGCACGCCCCGGGCTGAAGCCCGTGCCCTCCGTACGACTACACGCAAGTGAAAACTGCTTTAGCCCCGTTGCACATTGAACTCGGGACTCAGGACTCAGAGTCAGTTCAGGATCTTCCCGACAATTTCTTTTTGCTTCTCGATCAGTTCCCCGATGCCCTTGTCCCCGAGCGCGAGGAGCGCATCGAGTTGGGCGCGGTCAAACGGCTCGGTCTCCGCCGTGCCCTGCAGTTCGATG
>JANLHE010000381.1 GCA_024653875.1 Acidobacteriota bacterium | reverse complement strand
TCCGGTTCGCGCAGGGCGGGTCGACGATCACGCAGCAACTGGCGCGCAAGACGTTTCTCACCGACAACAAGACCCCCTGGCGCAAGGCGCGGGAAATCGTGCTGGCCATCCGGCTCGAGTGGGCGTTCTCGAAGAACGAGATCCTCGAGATGTACCTCAACCGCATCTACTTCGGCCGCGGATTCTACGGTATCGAGGCCGCAGCTCAGGGGTACTTCGGCAAGAAGGCTCTGGCGCTGACGCTGGATGAGGCCGCGCTGCTGGCCGGCCTGATCCAGGCGCCATCGGCGTACGCGCCGCCCTCCAATCTCGATCGCGCACTGGCGCGCCGCGCCATCGTCCTCAAGCGCATGCAGGCCGTGGGCGCCATCACGGAAGAAGAGGCCGCGGGCGCGACCAGCGCCAAGGTGCATTTGCGCCGGGAGTTGGGACAGCCCAGATTCGGCGAGTACTTCCGGAACCGCGTGGCGCAGGAGTTGGCGGACCGATTCGGTGAAGACCGCGTGTGGAACGGGGGCTTGCGCGTGTACACCACGATCAACCCCGTGATGCAGCGCGCCGCGGAGCGCGCGCTCACGTCGGGGCTCGCGCAGATCGAACGGCGGAAGGGATTTTCGGGCCCGACGCTGGAGGCCGCAAGCGCCAAAACAGACGGCCACTCCGCCTACCTGCAGGGCGCCTTCGTGGCCATCGATCCCCGCAACGGGCACGTGCGCGCGCTTGTGGGCGGACGCGACTTCGACGACAGCACGTTCGACCGCGCGGTGGATGCCAGACGGCAGGCGGGCTCCGCGTACAAACCCTTTGTGTTTGCCGCCGCCATCGAGGCCGGCGCCGGACCGGCCACGCTGGTCACCGGCCTCAACAACACGGTGCGGATCTCGGGAGGGGTGTGGCGGCCCGACAATGCCCACGCCGACGACGGCGACGTGATGACGATGCGTGAAGCGATGCGAACGTCCAACAACCGGGCCGCCGTGCAGGTGCTGAATCTGGTGGGCATTCCGGCGGCGGTGGCCGGCGCGACCAGGCTGGGCCTGTCGGCTCCACCGGCGGTGCCGTCGCTGGTCCTGGGTTCCGGCGACGTGTCGCTGCTCTCGATGACGAGCGCGTACGGCGCGTTCGCCAACGGGGGTCTGGTGCACCCACCGGTGTTCATCCGCCGGGTCGAGACCTCGGAGGGCGAAGTCCTCTGGACGGACACCTCCGAGCCGCAGCGCGCCCTGTCACGGGCGGCCGCGTTCATGACGGCCGACATGCTCGCCGATGTGGTGGACCGCGGCACCGGCGCGCGCGCGCGGCAGGAGGGCTTCAGGCTGCCGGCCGGAGGCAAGACCGGCACCACCAACGACTACAAGGACGCCTGGTTTGTGGGCTTCACGCCGACGCTGGTCGCCGGCGTGTGGGCGGGGTTTGACCAGCCGCGCCCGGTGGCGCCCAACGGCTACGCGACAAGCCTGGTGGTGCCCATCTGGGCGCGCTTCATGCGCGACGCCACGAGCGGCGCGCCCGCCACCTGGCTGCCGCAGCCGGACACGGTGGTGCAGGCCGAAGTGTGCCTGCGATCGGGACTGAACCCCACCTCGGGATGCACAGAGGTGGGGTTCGAGTACTTCCATCGGGGCACCGAGCCGGAGCAGTGGTGCGAGATGCACGGCGGCCGGTCGTTCTTCGAGCGCTTGAACTTGCGCAAAGCCGCGTGCCGCTTCTTCGGCGCCGGCTGCTGACAGCCGCTTGTCACGGTGTATTCACACGAGGCTTGAAGGATCACCCGACGTCCCTGTGCAGGACGTTATTCAGCCGGCGCCACTTCATCGTTGGACCCAGGACCCGGGACCCTGGACCCAAACTACGCCCTCAGATGATCCGCGTTCCAGTCCTTGATCATCAGCTTGATCACTTTCTTGCTGGCGATGTGATCGCGCAGGACGACCTGCGCCAGATCCGGCAGCTCGGCGTCGCTGGCGAATCGCAGGGCCACCAGTTGCTCCGGCGTGAAATCCACGATCCGCGGATGGAGGCCGATAGGCAGCAGTTCGCGCAGGCGCAGGCGCATTTCCAGCCGGATCACGCGATCCTGCACACGCAACGCGAAGATGCGCGCAAAGAAGAGGACGAGCACCAGCGCCGCCGCGGTGGCCGCCGCGATGACCGAGTCCGCTGACGGCGCTTGCGTCGCCCGCCACACGGCCCACACCAGATTGAGAAACAACAGCGGAAACGCGACGAAATGAAAAAGGGGAACCACCTTCGCGTGGTTCTTGTAGTCTTGCACTGGCTCAGGCATGGACGATCTCCGGGCCACGGTGGGCCGCTGACCTTGGGAAGATCATACTCTGTTCCCAAAAGGACAGCCGTGTCGGGCAGGATTCGACAAACTCTGTCGAGACACCATGGCGCAACAACTCGACGGCCACAGCACGGCGATGCCGCCGTTTACCTACCACGTGATCACGACAACGGCCATGTTGGCCTTGCTCTGGTGGGGTCGTTCCCTGCTGGCCCCGCTGTGTCTCGCCGGATTTGCCGCCCTGGCACTGGCTCCGCTGGTCGCCACGCTCACGCGCTGGGTTCCCCGCAGTGTGTCGGCGTTCGTGGTCGTCGGCGCGTTTCTCGCGGTGTTGGGCAGCACCGCCTATTTCCTCGCGGATGACGCGGCCCGGGCGATCGAGGGCATGCCCAAGGCTGCCAGGGAACTCCGGCAGACCATCGAAGTCAGTTCCACAAGTTCGCGCGGCCCCCTCGCCAGCATCAACAGGGCGATCAACGAAGTCGAGCGGCTCTGGCAGGGCCGGCCGTCTGCCGCGGCGGCGTCTCCGGATCTCCGGCAGGGACTGCTGGTGATGGGCGCGCGCGCGATGGGCGCGTCGACACAGGCGGTCGTGCTCACGTTTCTTATCTACTTTCTTCTCGCGACCGGAGATTCGCTCAAAGCGAAGCTCGTGCATTTCACCAGCGCGCGGCTGTCGCAGCGACGCATCACGATCAGGGCCGTGGATGAGATCACGGCGCAAGTGGGGTACTTTGTCGTCTACCTGATTGTGAGTGGCGTGCTCGTGGGCGTCACCACATGGCTCACGTTCCTGTGGCTCGGCGTGGCGTACGCCAGCCTGTGGGGCGTCGCGGCCGGATTGCTGAATGCGGTGCCCTATCTCGGTCCCGCGATCATCATGATCGCCTCCACCGCTGCCGCCTTGATTCAGTTTCAGTCCCCGGGGATGGCAGTCGCGGTGGGTGGCGCCTCGCTCGCCATCACGTCGTTCGAAGGCATGGTCCTGACACCGTGGCTCTTTGGACGACTAGTCCGCATCCATCCGGTGGCCGTGTTTCTCTCGATCATGTTCTTGGGGTGGCTCTGGGGGCCCATCGGCACGTTTCTCGCCGTGCCGATCGTGACGGCCCTGAAGGTGGTGGTGAATCTCCTGCCAAAGGCCGGCAGAACGCTGGAACTTCTGTCAGATGGCACAGAGCCCGAGGGGTCCTGAGTCCCGCACTCAGGTTCCTATCTTGCGCAGCGTCCGGAGGACCCGTCCTGACGGATGTCCCGCGACGGTGATGGTCGCCCGCACCACGTAATCTCCCGGCGCGAGATTCTCGATCGGGAGCACGGCCGTGACCACAAAGCGGGAGGGATCTCCCGTCGGTTCCACCAGACCGGGCATTGTCAGAATGGCCTGGCCCAGCGTGGTGGCCGCGATCTCAAACACCACGCCTGGCGTGGACTCCGGGGTCAGGGCGGCCCCGTAGATCTCGAGCATGCCGAACGCCGTCGGCTCGGTCCCGAACACCATCGCCGGCACGAACACGCCGGTCCGGGACAACCCCACCATGAGGCTGCTGACCTGGATCGGGCCGATCGACGTCAGCGCGACATCGACATCGTGCTCCGCGCTGCCCGCGCGTCCCGTGGCCTCCAGCGCGGCGACGCGAAGCCGGTAGACGCCAGGCGCCACCGACAGCGCGGCGACGACGGGCCGCCGGGTGAGGGCCTCGGACGACATCTCGACGCCCGTGACGAGCCGCCCCTGGGCGTCGAAGGCCGCGACCATGGCGCTCGACAGGATCGCGGCGGCGTCCGATGACTCAAACGTCACCGCCAGCTTGACGCGCCCCGCTGCGTCATCGCGGTACGTGTGCCCGGTGATTCGCAACGGCAGATCGCGGAAGACTCCCGCGTGCTTGATGAGATCGAGCGTGGTGACCGGCGTCGCGGATGCCGCGAGGTTCGGGCGCGTCACGATGAAACGAGGCGCGCGCCAGACCGTCACGCCCGGTCGCGAGGTCGAGACTCCCACGCCCAGGTCCTCGCCGATGGCGTCCGACGGTTCGCGCGCCACCCTGGCGACGTAGTGGCCCGACGATTCGCGCAGGATTCTGGCCACCGCGGGCCGCCCCGCCCCCGTGGCCAGATGGAGCAGCGGCCCGCCGGTGACGCCGGTGATGTGTTCGAGGCCGTCCAGTCCGCTTCCGCGCTGATCGAGGTCGGAATGCACCACGTAGAACCGGGCGCGCGCGCGCGCGGCGGCGATGCCGAGGTCGGTGAAAGTGGACGTGCGCAGATCGCAGGGACCACCGACGGGCGCGGCGCCGGTCATCCGGATGATGGTCTGCGGGCCGGCCTGGCCGCTGGAGAAGAACACCACCGTGACCGGGTCTTCCACGACGCTCAGGCGCAGGAGTGTGTCGGTCATGGCCCCGAGGGTGGTGAGTGTCCGGCACTGTGCGTCGGTCGCCGTCTCGCCGCGGGCGCTCTTCGACGTCAGGTGGCCCACCGCCTGCATCACGCGGGCGTGGTCCGTCGTCAGGTCAACGGCCAACCCGCCGAACGGGACGGTGACCAGCGCCACGCGATCGGAGGGCGCCAGACCGGCCAGCAGCTGCTGGATCGCGTCGCGGACCGTGATGGTGCGTCCGGGGCGGATCGTGTCCTCGTCCACCATGAGGATGATGGCGCGCGGCGCCAGCCACTCGGCGTTGTCGCCGTATGGCGCGGCGGTGTCCGTCGGGCCGCGGCGGTTCCCGGCGGCGCGCACGTAGTCAAACGCCACGATGGGTCGGGCCTTCCCGCCAAGCCGCACCGTAACCTCTCCGGCCGTCAGATTGCCGACGGGCGAGCCGTCGGGCCCGGCCGCGACGAAGTCAATCGCCAGCAACTGGGCACGGTCGCGCGAGGACAGCACGAACTGCTGCTGAGCCGGCACGGCCGCCGCCAGCGTGGTGGAGAGCAAAGCGAGGAAAAGCATCCGCATAAAAAAGAAACCCGGGTGGGGATGTACCCCACCCGGGTCAGTATGGCTGAAGCGTCCCGCCGTTACCAGGTAATGCGGGTCACGAGCTGGATGACGCGCGCGCTGTTCGTGCCGGTCAGGCCGGTCAATTCGTGGTTCGCGGGGTTGTTGCTGGTCGAGGCGATGGGCACGTAGTTGACCGAGTTGAACGCATTCAGCATTTCCACCCGGAACTCCGCCTGGATGCGCTTGACGATCGGCATGAGCTTCATGATGCTGATGTCGACCTCCTTGAAAGCCGGCCCGCGCACGGTCAGGGTCCGCGTGCCGCAATCGCCGTAGCCGGCCGCGACTGTCTCAAGGCAGTTCGGCCCCATCGCCGGCGCGAAGTACCGGCCGGTGGGCGCGCCCTGCGAGCTGTACCCGCTGGCCGACGTCGGGTTCGTGCTGAACGCCTTGACCGTCTCGTCGACGACGTCCTGCGGGAGCATGAACACGCGCTGGTTTTCGTCGATGCGGAGCTTGAACATCTTGCGCAGGTCCTTTTCATTGAACCCGACCATGTTCACGTTGCCGAAGTCGACCCAGATGCCGCTCTGGATGCGCGCGTTGCCGTGGATCTGCCAGCCGCCGATGATGCGATCGAGGACGCCGCCCGCGTTGGACCCGAACCGCTTGCCGCGGCCGAAGGGCAGTTCCAGCATCCAGTTGATCTTGAAGGCATGCGTGACTTCGCCTTCCGTCGTGCCGGCGCTCTTGCGGGTTTCACGCGGCACGCGGAACGAGTAGCGGACCGACTCCGTGCCGACCCCGTACACGTAGCTCGCGTTGAACTGGATGCCGTTGGCCAGGCGCCGCCGCAACTCGAACTGGACCGAGTTGTAGTCGCTGAAGTTGCCGTTGCCTTCCACCCTCGCGCCGCCCAGTTTGTCCGGGTTGGCGACGAGGAAGTTCGCCGGCAGGCCGGCCTTCAGCGCGTTGGCGCGGCGTCCGCCGTTCGCATCGAGCGCGTTCGCCGCCGTGAACGGGTTCGGGTTGAACCGCGCGAGTGGGTTCAGGAACGTCGAGTTCTGGAAGAGCGACGATCCGTAGCGCGCCGGGTCGCCGGCGTTCGCCGCCGAGACACCGCTGAAGTACGCCAGGTGGATTGGCAGGGGCGAGGTGCCCGTGCCGGGACCGTAATACCTGAAGTTGCCGCCGCGGCCCGCCGCCACGTTGGCCTGCAGATTCGCCTGCGCCAGCTTGAACTCATCAAGGAAGCCGTTCTCGATGATGTTCACCTCGTTGTAGTCGTAGCGGAACCACTGCTGCCGGCTTCGCGTGCCGACGTAGCGCACCTCGGCAGCCATGTTCTTGGTGAGGCCGCGCTGAATGCCGATGGTCCAGCTGTCGGAGTACGGCACCTGGATGTTCGGATCGAACGCGTTGATATCGTCGGTGACCTCGCCCAGGTTGGGGAACACCGGATCCTCAGAGAAGCTCGGGGCAGTAGGCGAGTCGCGCAGCAGGAGCGGGTTGGCCCCAAGGTTGTTCCGGCTCTCATTGCGGGCCACCGAGATCGCCAGCCCGGAATTGCCGGAGAAGCGCGCGCGCAGGTCGCCCATCGCGGGCCGCTGGAACGAACGGGCGATCCCGCCGCGAATGGCGAAGTCGCCCGACGCGCCCATCAGCGTGCCCAGCAGTCCGTCCGCGCGATCGGGCGCCCAGTTGAAGCCGATGCTCGGCGCCAGGTTGTTCCAGTCCACGTTGTACGCGGGCGTGCCCGCGTTCCATCGCTCGAACACGCCCGGCGACCCCGGCATCGTGCCCGGCTTGAAGAGGTTGCAGGTCTGCGGTGTCGCGTTGCTGAGATCGCAGCCTGGCACGTAGCCCGATACGCCCCAGATACTGTCGATGGTGGCGGTCGCATAGGAGCTGTTCTTGGCGCGGAACGGCGCCTGCACGTCCCACCGCAGACCGACGTTCACGCTCAGGTTCGGCCGCACGCGCCAACTGTCCTGCGCGAAGACGCCGTACTCATCGAGCCGGGACTCTTCCAGACCGAGGCCCGCGAATACATACTTGCCGGTGGCCGCGTCCACGCGCGCGGTGCCGGTCAGGCTGCTCACCCGGCCCGTCAGCAGGGCGTACATGTTCTCTGCCGCCCCAAGCTGCGTCGACGACGCGCCCGGGAAGTTCGCGGCCGTGAACATGCTCTTCGCCGGGTCACTGTCCAGGACGTCGAAAGCGATAGTGGGCACGGTCGTCTTGAATTTGTTCCAGGAGTCCACGCGTTCAAACGATCCGCCAAAGCTGAAGCTATGCGATCCCTTCTGCCAGCTCAGCGTGTTTTCCACGCGCGTGGTGTACACGTTGCGCGACTGCGCGCTGGGCCCACGATCCGCGTCGCTGATGCCGCCCGCGCCCAGGAGCAGGTGGAACCCGCCCTGGCCGCCGAACGACTGGTTCCAGATGCTCGCATCGAACATTTCGTTGAAGAACTCGACCGGCGAGCTCTGGTAACTGACGCGCGCTTCATTCACGAAGTTCTGGCCCAGCGTGGATCGCAGCGTGTTGCTGGACGACCCGCGCCGTGACGTCTGCGAGCCAAACACCGGGAAGCCCGGGAAGAAGGGTTCGAAGCGGTTCAGCGTGTCTGGCAGCGAACTGAAGGTGTGCCAGTTGAGGATGGTCGAGAACCGGTGGTTGTTGGTGAAGTTGTAGTCCAGCCGGTAGGTTGGGAACCAGTTGTTCGCCTTCGCATCGACGTTGTAGGTGTACTGCTCATGCAGCGGGTTGGCCAGCGGGATGATGCTGCCCGTGGTGCCAGTGGCCTGCCGGATGTCGGCCAGCAGCTTCTGAATCACCGGGTCCATCGTCGCGAGCTGGCCGTTGTTGGCCGCCAGCGTCAGCAGGTTGACTTCCTGGACCGACCCGCCGGCCCCGAGGTAGCGGTAGACGCCGGCGCGCGCCTGCTCATGGAAGATCGTCCGGTTCCGCGTGACTTGGCTCGGCTGGTTGAAGTTCTCGATGTTGGTGAAGAAGAACGCCTTGCCGCGGCCGTCGTAGAGCCCGGGAATCACGATCGGGCCGCCCAGCCGGCCGCCGCGCTGATTCTGCAGCCGCTTGGGCTTGGCCACGCCGTTCCGGTTGTTGAACCACGTGTTCATGTTCAGGTTCAGCGTCTTGCCGAAGACCTTCCACGTGTCGTTGCGGTAGTAGTGATACAGGCTGCCGGCCAGGGCGTTGCTGCCCGACCGCGTCGTGAACCGGATCTGGACGGCGCCCGAGGCGCCACCGGCCGTTTCGCCCGCCGCGGTCGACACGGTCACCTCTTCGATGGCGTCCAGGCGCGGCTGCACGATGGTGAAGAAGCCGTCGGAGGATCGCAGCGTGTTGTCCTGCACGTTGACGCCGTCCAGCGTGATGTTGATCGCGGCGCGGGGCAGGCCGTTGATGGACGACTGCCGCAGGCCGCCGGCCGTCTGCACGCCGGGCAGGAACGTCACGAAGTCCATGACGTTGCGGCTGGTCAGCGGCAGGTTCTCAATCTGTTTCGTGTTGACGGTCGATGACACCGACGACGCCAC
>JANLHE010000380.1 GCA_024653875.1 Acidobacteriota bacterium | reverse complement strand
GAGGCGATGGGGATTCGATAGGTATGGCGGGTCGAGGTGTCCTCAACGGAACAGACGCTCACCTGGCGGGTTCGTAGCATGGGATCTCACGAAGGAGATTCGCCATGCGCACCCACAATCCCGGATCGGTCGGCGTCCTCGTCGCAGCGCTACTGTGCACTGCGGCCGGTGCCCCGGCACTGGCGCAGGGCAGGGGCCGCGGTCAGGCCAAGACCGTTGAGCCTGCCGCCGCCACGGTGGTCGTCCAGTTTGAATTTGCCTCGCGCGATCGGGAGATCATCACCGCGTATTACAAGGAGCGGGCGTCCGGTCTGCCGCCCGGACTGGCCAAGCGCAACGGGGCGCTTCCCCCGGGACTCGAGAAACAACTCCGGCGCAACGGCACGCTGCCTCCCGGCTTGCAGAAGAAGATCACGCCGCTCCCGCAGGCGCTTGAGCGTCGGCTGACGCCTCTGCCGGCCGGGTATCGGCGAGGGATCGTGGACGTGCACCTGATCGTGTTCCGGCCCGACAACTACCTGATCACCGACGTGATCCTGGACATCGTGCGATAAGACTGTTATGACGGCCTGATGGAACTCGACGCTCGGTAACAGCCGCGCGTCGCGTCTACTTTTCCGGGCCGCTCGCCGTCTTCCAGGCGCCGGTCTTCTGGTTCAGCTTGTGGCAGTGCATGCACTCGCCCTGAAAGGCCGCCAGATACTGGTTCTTGGCGCCGCCGGCCAGGTGAACGGTGTGCATCAACTGCGCAAATGGTGGTGCGATCGCAGACCCTCGCTTGTGGCATCCGGCCAGGCACGTCTGCGGGATGTTCGTCTTCACGTTGGCCATCGGCGGGTGCTTGCCCTTGACCTTGGACGCCGTGACCGATGCGGCCTTGGCCTTTTCGACCAGGGCCGCCGGCACCGCGGTGGTCCACGAGGCCATCAGCGTGCTCATCCTGAGGTTGCCGTGTTTGCCGTCGACGTGGCAATCCACGCAGCCGTTCGGATACAGATCTTTCGCCGTGAGGCCCGGGATCTGCCTGACGGCGGAGCCCTGTGACGCGGCCGGCGTCTGGCCGGTGACCGCGGCGGCCAGCGCCGCGACGAACATGAGGGTGACGGTTCTGCGCATGGGACCCATCCTGTAACTCCTCCTCGCGTCAGTATGGACCTGCCGCGCTGTCTCGCTGTCCCGAAGAGCACAGGCGCCGTGGGCCCGCTAGCCCTCTTTGGTGATGTCCGGTTTCCCGGCCGACACCGACAGCATGAGGCCCAGGCCCACCGCCACGATGGCACCGATGCCGATCCAGACCGGTGAAATGCGCCCGAGTAATCCGCTCTGCCACAAGGCAAGCGCGATACCCACCACCAGAATGACGTATCCGACGAGGTACAGATTGATGAACTTCATGTGTGCCCCACTCCTGGAGTACGACAACAATGCCGTGGACCCGCCCCGGTTGTCTGTGCAGTTGGGCACAAAGGGGGTCAGTGCCCGACCATCTGCCACTCGCGAATGGCGTCCACGGGCCAGACCAGCATCAGGATGTTCAGCGTCAGGTTGTCGCGGATGAGCACGAGCATCAGTACTTCCGCAGCCACAACGAGCGCCACGCTGACGATCACCCGGAGCCGCCACGCCACGAGGAATCCAATCGCCGCCATGACGATGTCGCTCACCGAGTTGAGGATGCTGTCCCCCACGTAGCCCTGCGCGATCGTGACCGCACGATACCGGTCGATGACGATGGGGGAGTTCTCCAGCACCTCCCACGCGGCCTCCAGCGCGATGGCGGCAAGCAGGCGCGCGGTGATGGGCGTCCGGCGGGCCACCAGGAACAGCACGCCAAAAAACAGGAAGCCGTGCACCAGGTGGCTGACCGAATAGGGGTCGATCACGCGCTGTGACTGGGCGGAACTCCAGATGTCGCCTTCAAACCAGCCGAACCGGCCGTCGGGACCCAGCGGCAGGCGCCCCATCCACCATTCAATGGCGACCGCGGCCAGCACCGTCGCGGTGATGATCCACCAGTGGCGCCGGGTCAAGGTCATGGGCCGTGTGGGTGCGTACGACCTAGCGGTTGGCGAACATCGCCTTGCGGTACTCGCGGTTCATCGTCGCGATGTTCTTGAGCGTGATGCCCTTGGGGCAGACGGCTTCGCATTCGCCTTCGTTGGAGCAGCCGCCGAAGCCGGCCGTGTCCATCGCGTCCACCATCGCGACCACGCGCGCGGCCGCCTCCATCTGGCCCTGGGGCAACAGCGAAAGGTGGGTGACCTTCGCGGACGTGAAGAGGGCGGCCGCCGCGTTCTTGCAGACCGCCACGCACGCACCGCAGCCGATGCACTGCGCCGAGTCCATCGCCTCGTCGGCGGCGGTCTTTGGAATCAGGATGGCGTTGGCGTCCGCGGCGCCGCCCGTGTTGACCGACGTGTACCCGCCGGCCTGGATGATCTCGTCAAACGCGCTGCGGTCAACGACCAGGTCCTTGATGAGCGGGAACGCCTTCGCGTGCCACGGCTCGATGACGATGGTGTCGCCGTCCTTGTAGCGGCGCATGTGGAGCTGGCAGACCGTGGTGCAGGAGTCCGGGCCGTGCGGGCGGCCGTCCACCATCACGCCGCACGTGCCGCAGATACCCTCGCGGCAGTCCGAGTCAAACGCGATCGGGTCGTCCCCTTTGGCAATGAGCGTCTCGTTGACCGAGTCCAGCATCTCCAGGAACGACATGTCTGGCGAGACCTGATCGGCGGTGTAGTCCACCAGGCGGCCCTTGACGTTCGGGCCGGACTGGCGCCAGACCTTGAGGTGCACCTTCATTTGTAGCTCCGTTGCGACGGCTTCACGTTCTCGAACACGAGCGGCTCCTTGTGCAGCTCCGGGGCGTTGCCGTCCCCCTGCCAGGCCCACGCCGCCGCGTACGCAAAGTTCTCGTCGTCGCGTTTGGCTTCGCCGTCGGCCGTCTGGCTTTCCTCGCGGAAGTGGCCGCCGCAGGATTCGGTGCGATGCAAGGCGTCTGTGGCGAGCAGCTCGGCGAACTCCAGATAGTCGGCCACGCGGCCGGCATACTCGAGGTTCTTGTTGAGGTTGTTCGGATCGCCGGGCACCGCCACGTTCTGCCAGAACTCCTCACGCAGCTCGGGAATGCGCCTGAGCGCGCGCCTGAGGCCCGCATCGTTGCGCGACATGCCCACCTCGTCCCACAGCAGGCGGCCCAGTTCGCGATGCAGCGCGCGCGGCGTCTTGGTGCCCTTGCCGGCGAGCAGGCGATTGATGCGGGCCTGCACGGCGTGCTCCGCTTCCTTGAACGCGTCGTGATCCGTGGTGGCCTTTGCCACCGGCGTGGACGCGATGTAGTGGGCGAGCGTGTAGGGGATGACGAAGTACCCGTCGGCCAGTCCCTGCATCAGCGCGCTGGCGCCAAGGCGATTGGCGCCGTGGTCCGAGAAGTTCGCCTCGCCCAGCACGTGCAGGCCGGGGATGGTGCTCATGAGGTTGTAGTCCACCCAGAGCCCGCCCATTGCGTAGTGCATTGCCGGGTAAATCCGCATCGGCTCTTTGTATGGATCCTCGTCGGTGATCTTCCGGTACATGTCGAAGAGGTTGCCGTAGCGGCCGGCGACGGTGTCGCGGCCCAGGCGTCCGATGGCTTCCTTGAAGTCGAGGAACACGGCCAGGCCGCTGTCGCCGACGCCCTTGCCCTCGTCGCACATCGCCTTGGCGTTGCGGGAGGCCACGTCACGCGGCACGAGGTTGCCGAAGCTGGGGTACTTCCGCTCGAGGTAGTAGTCGCGATCCGCTTCGGGGATGTCGTTTGGATGGCGCTTGTCGCCGGTGTTTTTCGGTACCCACACGCGCCCGTCATTGCGCAGCGACTCGGACATCAGCGTGAGTTTGGACTGGTCGTCGCCCGAGACCGGAATGCAGGTCGGGTGAATCTGCGTGAAGCAGGGGTTCGCGAAAAACGCACCGCGCTTGTGGGCGCGCCACGCGGCCGTGACGTTGGAGTTCACGGCGTTGGTGGAGAGGTAGTACGCCGTGCCGTAGCCGCCGGTGGCCAGACAGACCGCGTCGGCCACGTGGCGCTCGAGCGTGCCGGTGACGAGGTTGCGGCAGATGATGCCGCGCGCCTTGCCATCGATGAGCACCACGTCCAGCATCTCGCGCTGGGTGAACATCGTGACCGAGCCCTTGGCCACCTGGCGCATCATTGACTGATAGGCGCCGAGCAGCAGTTGCTGACCTGTCTGGCCGCGCGCGTAGAACGTGCGCGAGACCTGGGCGCCGCCGAACGACCGGTTGTCGAGCTGGCCGCCGTATTCACGCGCGAAGGGCACGCCCTGCGCCACGCACTGGTCGATGATGTTCGCGCTCACTTGCGCCAGCCGGTAGACGTTGGCCTCGCGGGCGCGATAGTCGCCGCCTTTGATCGTGTCGTAGAAGAGACGCCAGGTGCTGTCGGCGTCGTTCTGGTAGTTCTTGGCGGCGTTGATGCCGCCCTGCGCGGCGATGCTGTGCGCGCGTCGCGGCGAGTCGTGGATGCAGAAGCTCAGCACGTTGTAGCCGAGTTCGCCCAGCGAGGCGGCCGCCGAGGCGCCGGCCAGGCCCGTGCCCACGATGATGACGGTGTGCTTGCGACGGTTCGCCGGGTTCACCAGCTTGCTGTCGAAGCGATGCCGATCCCACTTGTCGGCCAACGGTCCTGAGGGGACTTTGGAATCCAGGGTCATAGGAAGAAATACACCCACACGGGGATCAGGGCAAAGCCGCCGGCGAGGACCACCGCAAGCCCCAGGCCGGCCGAGAGAATCGTGGACGTCCAGCCCGGCGTCATCAGGCCCAGCGACTGGAACGCGCTGGAGATGCCGTGGCGCAGGTGCAGGCCAATCACGCCCATCGCCACCACGTAAAACGCGGCCAGGCCTGGGACCTTGAAGACCTCGACCACCAGGCGATGCAGGTCGCGCACGCCCGCCTCGGCGCCCGGGTAGTACGGTCCGAACTTGAAGGTCGCGATGTGGCTGACGAGGAAGAGCAGGAGGATGATGCCCGACACCGCCATCGTCTCCGATCCCCACGACTTGCGGCTGGGCCCGCCGGCCCACACCTTCTTTGTGTAGGGCTCCGGCCGGGCCGCCTTGCCG
>JANLHE010000377.1 GCA_024653875.1 Acidobacteriota bacterium | reverse complement strand
GGTCACGCGGTGACACCCGCGACGCGCTCACGACCACCCGCCGCTGAACCCCGCCTGCCTGAGCAGCGCCTTGGCGCGGGCGCAGACGTTGTCGACGGTAAAGCCGAATTCCCGCAGCAGCACCTCTGCTGGCGCGGACGCGCCGAATCGCTCCACGCCAAGCATGTCACCCTGTCTGCCGATGTAACGCTCCCAGCCCTGACGCACGCCGAGTTCGACTGCGAGTCGCGCGCCAATCGAGGGCGGCAACACGACATCGCGTTCGGCTTGCGGCAACGCCTCGAACAACTCCCAACTCGGCATCGAGACACAGCGCACGGCGATGCCCTGCTCTTGCAGGCGCTCCGCCGCGGTCGCGATCAGGCCGACCTCGGAGCCGCTGGCGATCAGGATCAGCTCGGGGTTGGCATTGGGCGCATCGAGCAGGATATACGCGCCGCGCCGCAGGCCGTCGGCGGACGCGTAACGGTCGCGATCGAGCGTCGGCACGTTCTGCCGGCTCAGCACGAGCAGCACCGGACGATCGCGCGTCTCCAACGCGACGCGCCACGCCACGGCGGTTTCGTTGGCGTCGCCGGGGCGGATCACGGTCAGATTCGGAATCGCGCGCAACGCCGCGAGCTGCTCCACCGGCTGGTGGGTGGGGCCATCCTCGCCGAGCGCGATGCTGTCGTGCGTGAACACGTGCACGACGTGCAAGCCCATCAGCGCCGCCAGCCGGATCGGCGGGCGCATGTAGTCGGAGAAGACGAGGAAGGTCGCGCCGTACGGGATGGTTCCACCGTGCGCGGCCATGCCGTTGACGATCGCGCCCATCGCGTGCTCGCGCACGCCGGCGTGCAGGTTGCGCCCGGCGTAGCTCCAGCCGCCGCCGCTCGAGCCTTGCGTATCGATGTCGTGGCCCGCCGGCGGATTGAAATCGCCGAAGCCGTTGAGCGCGGTGTGCGTCGACGGATCGAGGTCCGCCGATCCGCCAACCAGCGCCGTCACCCGCGGTGCGACGGCGTTCATCACCGTGCCGGAGGCGACGCGTGTGGCGATGCCTTTGGGGTCGGCAGGAAAGGTTGGCATGTCCGCGTCCCAGCCGGGCGGCAACTCGCCGCGCACGCTGCGCCGCAGCTCCTGCGCCAGATCGGGGTAGGCCTGCGCGTAGGCCGTCATGCGATCGTTCCACGCCGCTTCCTGTCGGGCGCCGCTCTCGAGCGCTTCGCGGAAATGCGCCAGCGCCGGTTCCGGGATCAGGAACAGGGGCTCGACCGGCCAGCCGAGATGCTGTTTGGTCAGACGGACCTCGTCGGTACCGAGGGGCGAGCCGTGCGCTTCGACGCTGTCCTGTTTATGGGGGGAGCCATAGCCGATGTGCGTGCGGACCAGGATGAGTGTGGGCCTTGTCGTGTCCGCGCGTGCCGCGTGCAGTGCGGCGTCGATCGCGGCCAGGTCGCCGCCGTCCGCCACCGTGACCGTATGCCAGCCATACGCCTGGAAGCGTTTGGCGCGATCTTCCGAGAACGTGATATCGGTGCCGGCGGCGAGGGTGACGCGGTTGTCCGCGTACAGGCAGGTCAGCTTGCCGAGCCGGAGATGCCCGGCGAGCGAGGCCGCCTCCGAGGCGACGCCCTCCATCAGGTCGCCGTCGCTGGCCAGCACATAGGTGGCGTGGTCGATCACCGCACAGTCACGACGGTTGTAGCGCGCCGCCAGGTGCGCTTCCGCGATCGCCATGCCGACGGCGTTGGCGAAACCCTGCCCGAGCGGTCCGGTCGTGGTCTCCACGCCCGGGGTGAGCCCGCGTTCAGGATGCCCTGGCGCCTTGCTGCCCCACTGCCGGAAGCGCGTGATCTCGTCGAGCGGCAGGGCGTAGCCGGTGAGGTGCAACAGGCTGTAGAGCAGCATCGACCCATGGCCGGCCGAGAGCACGAACCGGTCACGATCGAACCATGACGGATTTCGCGGATTGTGCTTGAGCAGCCGGGTCCACAGCGCGTACGCCATCGGCGCGGAGCCGAGCGGCAACCCCGGGTGACCACTGTTCGCCTTCTGCACCGCGTCGACAGACAGGAAGCGAATGGTGTTGATGCAGAGCTGATCGAGTGTGTCGGACATATCCACGTCCGTCAGCGGTCCGCCAGCGCGGCGCTCTTGTCTTCAATACGCTGCAGCAGCCGTTGCCAGGACGTGACGAAGGACTGCGCCCCCTCGCGCTGTAACTGGTGCGCGAGCGCATGAATATCGACGCCGGCCTGCGCGAACCGCGCCAGCATGGCCTCGGCATCGCCGCCGTCCACGGCCAT
>JANLHE010000199.1 GCA_024653875.1 Acidobacteriota bacterium | reverse complement strand
GCTTTAGCCCGTGCCGCTTTGTCGCGGGCTGAAGCTCGCGACCTCCGTACATCAGCGCGCGAGGCCTGAGCGGGCTTGCTTGAGGAGTGCGTCGATCGGGCGCATGAGGCGGTAGGACGGCAGGTCGTCGAGGAACACCGCGGTCGCTTCGCCTTTGCGCGCGAGGCAGCGATCGAATTCCGAGGCGGCTTCGGGGAAGGCGCCGAGCGCGAGATACGCGCGACCCAGGCTTAGCCGGCCAAGCCAGGTGTCGGCCAGCTTCTGGGCGTTCTCGAATTGCGTGAGCGCCTCGCGCGACCGGCCCGCGGCCAACGCCGCCTCGCCCTGCAGGAGCGCCGCGTAGATGCGCGGTTCGTTCTCCAGGCGATTATCGAGCTTCACCGCCAGTTCGAGCGCCGCGGGAGTCTGCCCGGCCCCGATGAGCGTCTTGCCCGCGAGGTACAGCAGTCCCTCTTCGGTGCCCGACGCGGCCGCCTCGCGCGCGGCCTTGATCGCCGCGGCCTTCTTGCCCTGTGCGAGCAGCAGCTCGGCTTTGATCGCGAGCCGCCGGCCCAATGGCACGGTCGCGTTGGCGGCGCGGTCTGCGGCGATCGCGGCATCCAGCAGCTGCATCGCGTCCGCCTCGCGTCCCTGGAACAGCGCCAGGTCAATGCGGCCGCTGGCCGCATCGGCCTTCGCGCCCGCCGAACCAAGCGCGTCAAGCCGGTCCCAGGTGGCTGCGGCTTCGTCGGCGTGGCCCAACGCCAGTTGCGACAGGGCCACCGCCACGTAGGCCTTCACGCGTTCCGGGATGATCTTTATTACGTCGTTGCCGAGCGCGATCGCCTGATCGAATTGCCCGGCATACATCGCAAACAGCGCGGCGTTGTTCCGGCGGAGGACGTTGGTCGGGTAGATATCCGACGCGCGCACGCCCGTCTCGAGTGCCTTGGCCAGCTCCCGCCGCTGAAATTGCGCAAGGGCCAGATTGGCCAGACCCGCGGAGTCGGCAGGATACTGCGCGACCAGCGCCTGGAATTCCTCGAGCGCCTTGTCCGAGTTCTTCTTGAACAGGTAGTAGCCGCCGCGCGTGCGGAACTTCTCACGCTCGGTCATGCGATCGAGGTGGGAGAGCGCCTCCAGGTAACTGGCCTCCGCCTCCGCGGGACGCCGGAGGTTGGCGTAGGTCGCCGCGAGCCCCGCGTGCGCGCGACCAAAGGCGGGATCAATCGAGAGGGCGCGCTGATAGGCCGCCGTCGCCTTCTCGGGCTTGCCGGCCCACCCGAACTCCTGCGCCTCGGCGTAGGCCTTGGCCGCCTCAAGGGACGCGGCGGTGAACGTCTCGGCGTCACTTGCCGCTGAATCCGTCTCCGTGTCACCCAGGATCTCGCGCACCCGCGCGGCCGCCTGGCCGACCGATGTGAGCACCTGATCCTTCGCGGTCCCGTCCGAGGTCCAGTCCAGCAGGACCTCGTCGCTCTCCGCGCGCGTCGCCGTCACGCGCACGGCCACTCCACTGCCGTCGCTCAGGACCTCGCCGCCGACGATGACGTCCAGGCCTTCGCGCATAGAGACAAGTTTGGCGACGGCCGGCTCAAGCGTGGCGCCGGGCTGAAGCGTGGCGGCCAGGCGCAGCGCATCGAGGCGCGGATACGCGGTGATAAAGGACGCGCTTTCAACGCCGACGGCCATCGCCTGTTCCACCAGGCCGGTGAACACCGGGTCGTTGGTGCGATTGGTGAAGTCCGCGATCAGCACGGAGACGGGCTCGGTGGGTTGCACCGCCTCGCCGCGCGAGAAATACCACGTGCCCGCGACCAGCCCCGTCACCAGCACGGCGGCCGCCGCGATGTGCTTCGGGGTCCAGAGCTTCCGCTCAGGAATCAGGTTCCCGTCGTCATCGATACGTTCGAGCGCTTTCACCAGATCGTTCGTGGTGGCGAAGCGATCGCCGGGCGAGAGTTGCAGGCACTTCAACACGACCGCGTCCACCGCCTCGGTGACGTTCGTGCTGCGCGTCGCCATCGGTTCCGGCGGTTTCGAGATGCGATCGGTGAGGGCCTCCCACGGCGTCTTGCCCGGCTCACGCGTGCGCGGCCCCAGGAGCAGGTCCGTGAGGATCAGGCCGAACGCGTAGATGTCCGTCCGGTGGTCAACGGCCTCGCCCTTCGACTGCTCGGGCGACATGTACTCCAGCGTGCCGATGATCACCCCGCTGATTCCCGTCGCCGCCGGCGCCGACATCACGGTCGCATCGGCCTCCGGACCTCCGGACCCCAGGACCCCAGGACCTCCGGACTTCAGGACCCCAGGACCTCCTGACCCCGATACCGCGATTCCGAAGTCCATGATGAGCGCGTGCCCATCGTGGTCCACCATGATGTTGGCCGGCTTGAGGTCGCGATGGACGACGCCCGCTTCGTGCGCGGCCGCGAGGCCGGCCGCCACTTCGCGCGCGAGCGGCAGCACCTTCGTGAGGGGCAGCGCGCCATCGCGGCGGAGGGTCGTCGAGAGGTCGTCGCCCTCGACAAATGACATCGTGATGTACTTCGTCCCGCCGACATCGCCGAGGTCGTGGATGCGGACGACGCTCTTGTGCGTGACCTGCCGGGCGAGGAGGAGCTCCCGCTTGAAACGGCGTTCGATGTCCGCCGCGCCCGCGGGGTCGTTCACCACATCGGGACGGATCACCTTCAGGGCCACCACCACGTTGAGCGTTTCGTCCCACGCCTGGTAGACCACGCCCATGCCGCCGACGCCGAGCCGTTTCAGGATGCGGTAG
>JANLHE010000368.1 GCA_024653875.1 Acidobacteriota bacterium | reverse complement strand
TGAGCGGCGCCCCCGCGGCCGACGCCGCCACGGTGCTCGCCGCCTTGCGGAGCGGCCGATCGTATTCGGTCGTCCGCGCGCTCGCGTCGCCGGGCCGGGTTTCATTCAGCGCGTCGGACGGCGTCACCACCGCGATGATGGGGGAGTCGCTGGCCGCCGACGGACCAGTGACGGTTCGCGCCAGCGTCCCGGAGCCGGCCGACGCCACCGTGGTGCTGCTGCGAAACGGTGTCGAGGTCGCGTCCGGGCACGGCGAGGTGACGGCAGCGCACACCGGTCCTGAAGCGGTCTATCGCGTGGAGGTGCGCCTGCCGGGGCACGTGGTGCCGTGGATCGTGACGAACGCGATCCGCGCAGGCACGCCCCCCGCCGCGCGTGTGCCCCCGCCGGTCGATGAGCTGCCGCCGGCCGGGCGCATGCGCGTCATCGATGACCTCTCGCAGTGGGTCGTGGAGAAGCATCCGGCCTCGACCGCCAGCGTCGGCGTCGAGGGCGGGGAAGTATCGCTCGCCTTCCGGCTCGCCGCAGGGGCGCGGAGCAGCCAATACGCCGCGATGGCGTTTCCGCTGTCGGGCGGCGACAGCTTCGATCGCGTCACGTTCACGGTTCGGGCCTCGGCCCCGATGCGCGTCTCCGTGCAGGTGCGCCTCCCGCTGGGCCCGGACGGCGAGCGGTGGCGGCGATCGGTGTACGCGGACTCGACGCCGCGCACCGTGACGCTGCGCCTGCAGGACTTTGAACCCGCCGGCGCGCCCACGACACGGCGGCCGATTGTCACGCGCCTGCGCTCGCTGCTGCTCGTGGTGGACACCACGCACACCAGTCCAGGCACGGCAGGGACCGTGTGGCTCTCGGGCATCTCGCTGGGTGCGCCGGCAGACCCGGCGCCGGTCACGTCCGGACGGTGAAGACCAGCGTCAGCGCGGCCGTGGCGAACAGGATATTGGTGGCCCAGGCGGCGAGCATCGCCGGCAGCAGTTCGGCGGCGCCGAACGCCAGGAACAGGCTCGACACGAGCAGGTACGCCACCGCCAGCACGATGGCGATGCCGATGCCGTAGAGCGCGCCGCGCCGGCCTGCCGTCACGCCGAACGGCACGGCGATCAGCGTCATCACCAGCGTCACGAAGGGGAAGGCCATCTTGCGGTACAACTCCACTTCGTGCTCGGCCGTGCTGAAGCCGCTTTCCCCCAGGCGATCGATGTACTCGCGCAGTTCGGCGTAGTTCATGAACTGCGCTTCGATCTGCTCGGTGCCGAAGTACTCCGGTTCCTCCATGTCGAGCGTGCGCGCCGCAAAAGCCGAGCGCGTCGCGCGGCCCCGGTCGTCGAAGGTCTGCACCCATCCGTTCGACGCCTGCCAGGCGCCGTCCCTGAAGACGACCTGCGTCGCGAACGTGTGGCTCCTGAGGCGATACGGTTCGCGCGCGGTCTCGAAGATCGACAGGTGGTGCATCGTCTTCGCACGCACGTCGAACACCGCGAAGTGATACAGGCTGCCGTTCCTGGCCACCCGCCAGGACTGGTTCTCCACATTGAACGTCCGCTGCGGCCGATCGCGAATCGTGTTCCGCAACACCTCGGCCTGCCGTTCCGAGTGCGCGAGCACCCGGTCCTCGAGCGCGAACAACAGTCCGCTCCAGACCAGCGCGAGCAGGACCAGCGGGAGCGCGGTGCGATACAGGCTCACGCCGCACGCGCGAAGAATCGTCAACTCGTTCGTGCGCGTCAGCCCGCCCAGCGTGGTGAGCACGGCCACCAGCGTGGCCAGCGGCACGACGAAGTACACGAACTTCGGGGTGGCGTAGTAGAAGTATTCACCCACCATCGCCATCGTCGCGTTGCCCTTGGACACCTTCTCCGACAACTCGATGAACTCGCCGATGTAGTAGAGGACGAGCAGGCCGACAAAAGCCAGCGCCGCCGTGCGCAGATACCGGCGGCCGACGTACAGGTCCATCAGCTGCGGGCGCGGCAGCGCGAACTGGGGAAACCGGATCACCAGCACGACCCGCGGCCGGGAGGCCACGGCTCCGGCGGCGTCCCCGGTGGATGCCGCGGCCGCTCCCGGCAGGCGGGCCAGCAGCCAGGCGGGAATTGGAATCTCAAAACCGCGCCGTGCCCCGCGCGTGCGCCACCACAGCAGGGCGACGCCGGCGGTGCCGAGGATGATGTTCGGCATCCACCGGGCCCAGAAGGCAGGGAAGGCGCCGCTCTTGGCCTGGCCATCAAACACGGTGTTGATGCCGTAGTAGGCCATGATTACGCCTATCCCGATGGCGAAACCGGCCATCTTGCCGTCCTTGCGGGTGTTGACGCCCAGGGCCACCCCGATGATGGCGAACACCACGCAGGCCAGCGGAAACGCGAACCGCTGCTGCACGAACATGATCTCGTTGTGCGGCGAGAGGCCCACGGCGACCTTTTCGGCCGCCTTGGCGTGCAGCTGGGTGATGGTCAGCTCGTTGAATCCGCGCCCGGGTGAGCCGCCGTCGCCGAACACCGTCTTCGGGTCGATGGTGGCGATTTCCTCGCCGGACCGCTGGACCTGGTACTCGCCTTCCTTTTGCTGCGGGCGGTAACTGGAGACGCCGTCCAGCACGATGTTGACGAGCCGGGCCGACTGATCGATGACCAGGCCACCGGATTCCGCGAGTTGGATGGCCGGCCGGCCGGCGATGGTGGTGTCGGCGATCATGACCTCGGCCCACTTGCCGTTGGTCCGCCGGTCGCCGATGAGGATGACCTTGCCGGGGAACCCCTCGTAGAACAACCGCGGCCGGATGTCTTCCGACGCCATCTGCTGGGTCAGTTGGAAGGTGACCGCCCGGAACGACTGATTCGCGTCCGGCATCAGCCATACCAGCACATAGAAGGTGGCGCCGGCGGCCACCGCGGCCAGGAGCATCATCGGCCGGATCAGCCGGACCGGGCTGACGCCGCAGGCCATCATCGCCACCGCCTCGCGGTCTCCCGAGAACCGGCCGAGCGCCATGACGACCCCGGCCAGGAACGCCATCGGCACGGTGACACCCAGCGCCTGCGGCAACAGCGTCAGGAGCAGGTAGCCGATCGTGCCCATCGGGACGCCCTTGGACACCAGGGTCTGGGCCGTGTCCAGCATCGGCTGCACCCAGAGGAGGAATGTAAAAAGTGCCAGGGCCAGCGCAAACGGGCCGAGGGTTTCACGGATGAGGTAGCGGTCGAGGGTCCGCATTCAGGTTGCCGGATTTGACGATATCACGCCGGGATCTGGCCTCCGCAAATTATCCACAGGGAACATTGGCGCCATATTCACGCAACGTCTGATAAGAAATGTTATGTCATGTATTATCAACTGACGCCCGCCTCTCCCGGCCGATCCCCCACCAACCAACCCCCGCGAGACAAAGGGCCGCGGTTACTGGCTGTGGGCGGACTTGCTATGCAGTCGTCGCGCATACCTATTCACTGCTCGCCTGCCGCGTCCTTCTTCCACAAGGATTCCCGGCTCGGTCGTCCACATTGCGCCCGGCGACAACCTGGGACACCCATGCCGAGCCGTCCCGAGCCTTCGAGATTCAGGCCTTCCGGAGTTCCTTGATGATGCCTTCCAGCGCGGCGATGACCTCGGACTTGTCGACGTCAGCCTTCTTGAATTGCAGCTTCAAGTTGAACGTTTTCGCCGGCGCCCGGTAGTTGAATACGAAGGCCTTTGGACGACCTGCCTTGGGCTTGGCCACCACTTTTCTGGCTTGCTCCCGAGTGACTGCGGCGCCGCCGCCGTCCCTGGTCAGCCGTTCGATCAGGGCGATCATTTTCTGCGGGTCCTGCTGCCTAACTATCTGTAAAAGCAATGACTTAGAGGAAATGTCGGCCAGCCGACAGAGGTTTCTGACGTCCGTCGGCATCTGCGCCAGCGCCAGGGACTCCGTCACGTTGGTGCGCGACTTCCCCATGCGCCTGGCGAGGTCTTCATGGGTATACCCGCAGCGCTCGGCCAGCACGTGGAGCGCCTCGGCCTCTTCAAACGGGCTCAGGTCCTTGCGCTGGATATTCTCGACCAGCGCGACTTCCATGATCTCGTTATCATCGACATCGCGAATGACAACCGGCAGCTCGCGGACGCCGACCTGGACAGACGCCTGGTAGCGGCGCTCACCCGCCACAATCTGATAACGCCCGCCGCGCTGGCGCACGATGAGCGGCTCGATGATCCCCTTCTCGGCAATCGATGCCATCAGCTCGGACAGGTCGCCCATGACCTGGCGCGGCTGGTCCGGATTGGGATCAATCTGGTCGATCGGCACCATGCGGCCTATCGGCGCCCCGGCGGAATTGGCAAGCGCGTCAACGTAGTGTTCGTCGTGACGCATTTTGAGACTGGACGGCAGGCCCCGTTTAGACACGATCCATGACCTCCTCACAAAGCCGGTAGTACTCCGTCGCCCCGGACGAGTCCGGCGCGAACTTGAAAATTGATTCCTTGTAGGCCGGGCTTTCCTCCAGCCGCACACTCTTCGTAATCGCGGTCTTGAACACCTTGCTGCCAAAGACCTTGTCGATCTGCGCCCTGATGTCCCGCGCCAGGGCTGTTCGCTTGTCGTGCATCGTAATCACGACGCCCAGAATCCGCAGGCCTGGATTGGCACGCATCCGGACCTTCTCAATGGTCTCGAGGAGGTCGTCCGTGCCCTCCAGGGCGAAGTACGACGACTGAATCGGAATCAGCAGATGGGTTGACGCGACCAGCGCGTTGACCGTCAGCAATCCGAGCGCCGGAGGACAGTCCACGACAACCACGTCGTAGTCCTTCAGGACAGGCGCGAGTTTGTCCTTGAGTTTGAAGTGTGAGTCCAGTTCACCCACCAGTTTGCCCTCGAGCTTGGCGAGCGAGATCCGCGACGGCGCCACCCACAGGTTCGGCTGCGTGGTGGCCTTCACCACGTCGGCGATGCTGACCGACGCGTCGGTGATCGCATCGTACACGGAGCGCTCAATCGTCGCCATGTCCACGTACGACATGGTGCTGTTGGCCTGGGGATCCAGGTCGACAAGGAGCGTTCGTTGGCCGCGCAGCGCAAAGGCCGCCGCGAGATTAATCGCGGTGGTCGTCTTGCCGACGCCGCCTTTTTGATTGGCAATGGCGATGATCATCAGTTGGATGGCCGGCGTCTGGACACGTCATAGACCGGCGTGGGCATGATACACCCACTACATCTTGTACCCAAGATCATCCGGATCCAGGCTCTCCAACCAGCGCTGCAGCCGCTCCTGATCGACCTGCTGGGGCGCCATGTCCACGGCCTTCACGTGCTCGAAGACCGCGAGGTTCACGAAGATCGGGACCCTGGCCCGCAGCGACAGCGCGAGCGCGTCACTGGGACGCGCGTCCACCAGCATGCGTTCGCCTTCCCGCGTGATCTCGAGGAAGGCATAGAAGGTGCTGTCTTTCAAGTCGTGGATGATGACCCGCGTCAGCTGGCCGCCCATCTCCTCCAGGACCTGTCGCAGGAGGTCGTGGGTCATCGGACGAGGCGTGGTCACGTTTTCAATCTGCAACGCGATGGCGTTCGCCTCCACGGGCCCGACCCAGATCGGCAGCACCCGCTCGTTGGCCTCATCCCGCAAGATGATAATCGGCAGGTTGGTGAGCGGATCCACCATCAACCCCTTGATCGCCATTTCAATGAGCATACGGTCCCTCCACCACTTCCCCGCGCAGGCTGTTCGGCGCGGCGCCGCTAATCCGAACCGACATGAACCGTCCGACCCACTCGGCCGGTCCGGCGAAGTTCACGAGAATCCACCCGTCGGTCCGCCCGGCGAGCTCGTGGTCGCGACGCCGCGACTTTGATTCCACCAGCACCTCGACAACCCGGCCCACCTGCGATTGGAACAACGCGAGCTGAATCCGCGCCTGCAACGCCTGCAGCGCCATGATGCGCCGCGTCTTGTCGGACTCCAGAACGTCGTCGGCCATTCGCTTGATTGCCAGCGTGTTCGGCCGCGGCGAGTACTTGAACGAGTACATGAACGAATACTGCGCCTGCCGCACCAGGTCCATCGTGTCCTCGAAGTCCCCTTCGGTCTCGCCGGGGAAGCCAACAATCATATCGGTGGACAGGGAGATGCCCGGGACTTCCTCCCGGAGGCGCGCGACAAGCTGCAGGTACTCTTCCCTGGTGTACCGCCGGCGCATCGCCTTGAGCACCGCATTGGAGCCCGACTGGATGGGCAGATGGAAGTGCTTGCAGACCTTGGACAGGTCCCGCATCGCGGCAATCAGTCGATCGGTCGCGTGCCTCGGATGCGGGCTGGTGAACCGGATACGCCGGATGCCCTCCACGTCACTCACCCGCTCGAGCAGGCCGGCGAAGTCGCAGCCCGGGTCGTCCGGCGCCTGATAGTGGTTCACGATCTGACCCAGCAACTGGATCTCCACGCGACCGGTGTCCGCCGCCCGCCGCACCTCGGCCAGGATGTCCGCGACCGGCCGCATGCGCTCGTGGCCGCGGGTATACGGCACCACGCAGAACGAGCAGAACTCGTTGCATCCCTCGATGATCGAGACCCACGCCCGGCTCGGATCCGAGGACTTGGCGATCCCCATCGGGAACGACACGTCGTCATACGGCCGGACGTCCACGCGCGGGACCGAATTTTCTTCGGCGGCGTGGACGAGGCCAGGCAGCTGCTTCAACGCCTGGGTCCCGACGATCACGTCGATGGACGGATCGCGCTTGAGCAGCTTCTCGCCCTCCTGCTGCGCCACGCACCCCGTCACGGCGACCATCGGGCGGCGTCCGGTCTCGACTCCCGCCGCGCGAATCTCGCCCAGCCGCGTGTAGAGCTTGTCCTCGGCCCGCTCCCGGACGCTGCATGTGTTGATGACTATCAGGTCGGCGTCGGTCTCGCGCCCGGTGGGCTGGAAGCCATCGGCCTCAAGCAGGCCGGCAATGCGCTCGCCGTCGTGGGCGTTCATTTGACACCCGAAGGTCTCGACGAGGTACTTACGCGCCACGCCGGTTGCCTTTCGCTTTCGCCCTGACGGTACTTTCGCTTTCGCCTTTTGCCTTACGTTCGCCTGTTCGCCGGGCGGCCAGCATGTCCCGCGCGGACGCCAGGACCTGCGGCGTGACCGCGTCGCCGGCGATCATCCGGGCAACCTCCAGTTCACGGGCGTCGGCCTCCAACCGGGCGACCACCGTCAGGGTCCGCCCGGCCCGGACTTGCTTGGCGATGTGGAGGTGGGAGGACCCTCGCGACGCAATCTGCGGCAAGTGCGTGATGCAGAGCACCTGGAAGCGCTCGCCCAGGCCCTGGAGCCGGGCCCCGACCGCGTCGGCCGCTGCCCCGCCGATGCCGGAGTCCACCTCGTCAAAGATGAGGGTGCGGCCGGGTTCGTCCGGGGTGGCCAACGTCTTGAGCGCCAGCATGATCCGCGAGAGCTCGCCTCCCGAGGCGATTCGGGCCAGGGGCCGCAGGTCCTCGCCCGGGTTCGGCGACAGGAAGAACTCCACGGCGTCCACGCCCAGCGCGCTCCAGGTGTCGGGCTGGTCCGGCGTGGCGGCCACGCGGACATCGACGCGCGAGTGCGGCATGGCGAGGTGCACCAGCGCGGCCTCAAGCGCGCGCGCCAACCGGGTGCCGGCCGCCTTGCGCGCCGCCGACAGCTCGAGGGCCAGGGTCCGGAATTCCCGGGCGGACGCGGCGGCCTCCCGTTCCAGCACGGCCACGCGCTCGTCGCCGGCCTGCAGCGCGGCCAGCTCGTCCTGGTAGGCCTGGCGCGTGGCGATGACCTCGCCAAGGCTGGGCCCGTGCTTCTTCTTGAGACGCTCGATGGCTGCCAGCCGGTCCTCCACCTGTTGCAGCCGCTCGGGCGACGCATCCAGATCGCCGGCGTACGACCGCAGCATGAACGAGAGGTCCTCCAGCCGCGACTTCACCTCATCACGCTGATCCACGTATGGCTGGAAGCGGGGATCGATGGCCGCCAGATCCGCCACGCGCTTCCAGACGACGGCGAGCGCTTCGAGCGCGGCGCCCTCGCCGTCGTAAAGCGACGCGTACGCCTCGGTGGACAAGCGGACCAGGCGGTCGGCGTTCGCCAGCACCTGCCGCTCGGCCAGGAGCTGATCGTCTTCGCCGGCCTTCGGCGCCACGCGGTCGAGTTCCGCCACCTGGAAGGACACGAGCTCGATGCGCGCGGCCTTCTCCCGATCGGACAGGCGCGTGCGCTCGAGTGCGCTCGCTGCCGCGCGCCACCCGGCAAACAATTCGCGCACGCCGGCAGTCAGATCAACGTGCCCCGCGTACGCATCCACCAGCCCGGCGTGTTCCTGCGGATTCAGCAATGTCTGATGTTCGTGCTGCCCGTGCAGGTCCACGAGCGAGGCGCCCAGCTCCCGCAGCGCGGCGGAGGTGGCGAGCGCGTCATCAATGAAGGCGCGGCTGCGCCCCTGCGACGAGATCTCGCGGCGCACGATCACCTCGCGACCGTCGGCCGTATCGAAGATCGCCTGAATCGTCGCCGTGTCTTCGCCGGTACGTACGAGGTCCGCACTGGCGCGGCCGCCAACCAGCAGGTCAATGGCTTCGACAAGCATCGACTTGCCCGCGCCGGTTTCTCCCGTGAGCACGGTGAGGCCGGGCACGAACTCGACCTCGAGGTGGTCGATCACCGCGAGATGTCGGATCGCGAGAAAACGCAGCATGGTGAACGAACGAAGTCCAATGGTATCAAACCTTTGACACCTCCCAGGTCGCGTGGTACCCTCAAATTCGTTCGCGCTGTCCCAGCGGCGCCTCAACGGGGTAAGCGGAGGTTTTGTTGCGCACGCTAGGCACACTGATCCTGGCCTTTCAACCCCAGGATCTTGCTGGAGATGTGGCCGGGAACGGCTCAAGCACTGACATCATTGCGCTGCTCAGGGACGCCACGCCGCTGTCGTGGGCGGTCTTGCTCATCCTGCTGCTCTTCTCGGCAGCGTCGTGGGGCATCATCGTCCACAAGCGTATGCAGTTCCGCCGCGCGCAGCGGCAGACCGCCACGTTCCTCGACATCTTCCGCAAGAGCAGCCGCTTCTCGGAAGTGCATTCGGTGTGCGGCAACCTCGTCGCCAGTCCCCTGGTGGGTCTGTTCCAGGCCGGGTATGCCGAACTGAACACGCAGCTGCGCGCCGCCGGCGAGGCCAAACCGGGCGCGCCGGCACCGCGTCCAACCTTGAGAAGCCTCGACAGCCTGGACCGCGCGCTGTTGCGCGCAACCACCGTTGAAGTGGGCCGTCTGGAGTCGAGAGTCGGCTTTCTCGCGACGACCGCCTCGATCACTCCATACATCGGATTGTTCGGCACGGTCGTCGGCATCATGGCGTCGTTTCAGGGCATTGGCGCCACCGGGTCCACCAGTCTTGCGGTCGTCGCGCCCGGCATCGCGGAAGCGCTGGTGGCCACGGCCGCCGGGTTGTTCGCCGCGATCCCCGCAGTCTACTTCTACAACGACCTGACGGGACAGGTGAAGGGATTCGCGGGCGCGATGGACGACTTCTCGATGGAGTTTCTGAACATCGCCGAGCGAAACTTTTCGTAAGGGGGGCTCGTGCCGAAGGTTGAACCAGTTTCCAGCGGCGGCGGTCGCGGCCGGCGGGCACGCGGGCAGCGCGTCTCCACGTCCCTTGCGGAGATCAACGTCGTCCCCCTCGTGGACGTGATGCTCGTGCTGCTCATCATCTTCATGGTGAGCGCGCCGATGATGCAGCAGGGCTTCAGCGTGCGCCTGCCGCAGTCCCGTCGGCCGCAACCGATTAGCGCGGAGCCGGTGTACGTCACGGTGCCGCTGAGCTTCCTCAAGGACAGCACGGTGCTGCTCGACAAGGAGCGCATCGGCATCCGGTTCCTGGCCGAGCGGGTGTCGCAGGAGTTGAAGGATCGCCCCACCCAGGACGTGTATGTGGGCGGTGACGGCCAGATCACGCTGCAGGCGCTGATCACCGTGATGGACCGCCTCAAGTCCGGTGGTGTGGATCGCGTGATGATCGCCACCTCCCCGCCGGACGGGAGACGCGCGCCGTGAAGGAAGCCGTCAGCGACATCCTGGCCGCGCGCGCCCAGGACGCCGGGGGCATCCATCGCCTCTTTGCCTACTCGCTGGGTATCCATCTGCTGATTGGCGTGGCGGCCGTGCTGATGCCGGCCGACTGGCTGTCGAACCAGGCCGCCAGGCCCAACGTGATGGAAGTAAGCCTGGGCGGGTCGCTCGGTGAGCGCACGACGGGCGTGGCCCCCATCGCCGGCCGGCGTGTGGAGCAGGCGGTCCCCGAGCCGAAGCGGCCGGAACCGCTAAAGGTGGCGCCACCGCCCAAGGCGGACACGATGCCGACGCCGGCGGCCAAGGTGGTCACGCCGCCCAAGACCCCGCCGAAGCCGCTCGAGAAGCCGCCGGCTGCCGCCATGGCGGCACGGCCAAAGCCGCCGGTGACGGGCAAACAGGTGCAGGCGGGCGCGGCTGTGACCGATACAGGGGCTACCGGCTTGGGTCAGGGGCTGACCCAGGGCGGAGGCGGTGGCACCGGTGGCGTGGTGGACCTCAACGTGTTTGACCAGGCGTGGGTCAGCCAGATGACCAACGCCATCACGGCAGTCTGGGACAACGCGCAGCCTGAGACGGGCTGGACCGAAATCCTGTTTGAGCTGAACCGGGATGGCAAGGTCATCAAGTTCCAGGTAACGGCCTCGACGCAGAGTTTTGTGTTGAATACCGCGGCGGAACGCGCTGTGAAGATGGCGACGATCGCGCCCCTGCCACGTGATTTCAAGGAAGACACCCTCCGGGTGCGGTTGCGCTTTAACTACAAGGGCCGATGACGATGCGAACAGTGTTTTTGTGTGTGACGACGCTATTGGGCGCCACTCTCGCCGCGTGGTCCCCCAGTGCAGCGATGCCCGAGGTGACATCTGCGCCACTCGACATCCAACAGACCGAGTTGAGCGTGACCATTGATGGCCGCAGCGCGCGCCTGCCCAGACTTGGCGTCCCGGCATTCAGCGTCGTCGGCGGCGACGCCGAGCTCCAGGGCGCGGCCAGGACAATGGGCGACGTGTTGTGGAAGGATCTGGAATTCGAACGCGAGTTCCGGATGATCAGCCAGGCCACCGCAGCGTCAATTCCCGTCGCGCCGGCCGATGCGCTCCCCTACGACCTCTGGAACCAGACCGGCGCCGACGACGTGCTGGTGGGCGTGGTGCAGCGGGTGGAGGCCGGCGTGCAGGTGGAGATCCGCGTGATGAACGTGGAACGCAAGGTGAGCACGTTCGGCAAACGCTACACGTGCTCGGTGCGCAGCATCCGCCTGTGCGCGCACACGGTTTCCGATGAACTGCACAAGGAGCGGTTCGGCCTGGACGGCGTGGCGCGCACGCGCCTGGCCTTCACGTCCGATCGCGACGGCGAGCGGATGGGCGGCACGATCGAGGAACGCTCGATCAAGGAAATCTACATCGCCGACTACGATGGCTACGGCCAGCGGCGCGTGACCGTGCGCGGGTCCCTGAACCTCGCGCCGGCCTGGGCGCCCGACGGACGGGCGATCGCGTACCAGTCGCACCAGTCCGGCTTCGTTGATGTCTACGTGCAGAAACTGTACGAAGTGGGCCTGACCCGACCGGCGAGGGGCACGGACCGCTCCCAGAACTTCCTCCCGAAGTTCTCACCGGACGGCACCCACATCGCGTTCAGCAACAGCAGCGACAGCAACTGGGAGATCTACGTGATGAAGGTTGACGGCACGGACCGGCGCCGCCTCACGTCCCATCCCGGCACCGACAGTTCGCCCACGTGGTCGCCCAACGGCCAGCAGATCGCGTTCACGTCGGACCGGTCGGGCAGCAATCAGATTTACGTCGTCAGTGCCGACGGCGGCCCGGTCACCAAGATGACCAGCGAGCCCCGCAAGGCGGATCGCCCCACGTGGGCGCTCGACTACATCGCGTACAGCGCCGAGGTGCCGGGCGGCGTGGACATCAAGAAGGTCACCGTCGGGACGCGGCAGGTCACGGAACTGACCAGCGGCCCCGGGTCCAACGAGAGTCCGACCATCTCGCCCAACGGCCGTCACATCGCGTTTGTCACGACGCGCTGGGGCAAGGAACAGATTGCCGTCATGGACGCCGACGGCCGCAACGTCAGACAAATCACGTCTTCCGGGAACAACCGCTATCCCAGCTGGTCGAACCGCTGACTTTTTCGAACGTCTCCGCTCAAGGAGCCCTGCCTATGTCCCGTGCCTCCATCGCCCCGTTTTTGTTGATCAGCGCGCTGTCGTTGGCCGCCGCCTGCGGCGGCAAGAAGCCGCCGGTGGCCAACCCCACGCCGCCGCCGCCCGGCCCGGCCGTGTTTCCCGGCGCCACCACGACGCGTCCACCGGAACCCCCGGCGCCCGTGCCGGAGCCGCCGCCGATCATCGCGCCCGAGCCGGCCGTCGTGTCCGACCCGCTGGCGTCGATGGACATGGACGAGATCAACCGCCAGGCGCCCCTCGCGCCGGTCTTCTTCGGGTATGACAGCGATGCCGTGGACGAGGCCGGCCAGCAGGTGCTGGCCGCCAACGCCGGGATCCTGAAGACGTACCCCACGTGGGCCATCACGATCGAAGGCCACAGTGACGAGCGCGGCACGGCGGAATACAATCTGGCATTGGGGGAACGGCGCGCCCTGTCCGCCAAGAGCTACCTGCTCTCGCTGGGCATCTCGGCCGATCGGATTCGCACGGTCAGCTACGGCAAGGAGTTCCCCTTCGATCCGGGCCACGACGAAGCCGCGTATTCCAAGAACCGGCGCGGGCACTTCGTGGTCACCGCGAAATAGCCGTGTCACCCAGGGGATGACTTCATGAACACTCGCGCCGTTACCCGACTCTGCCTCTGGGCCCTCGTCGTTGCTGCACCTTGGGCCGCACCCGCGGCGGCCTCGGCGCAGAATCGCGAGCACCAGCAGCTGTTCGCGGACCTGCGGATGCTGCAGGAACAGACCCAGCAACTGCGGCTCTCGGTGGCCGCCCTTGCCGAATCGCTCACCGCGCTCACCAAGCGGGTGGACGACCAGAGCGGCACCACGCGCAAGCTCTTCGCCGACCAGGGCCTCGTCATCAGCGCGCTGACCGACAGCGCGCGTGTCCTGCGCGAGAAACTGGATGCCACGAACGTCAGCCTGTCGAAGGATTCACACGAACTGGAAACGATGCGGCAGGAACTGACCGCGCAGCGGCAGCTGCTGACCCAGATCATCGCGCTGCTCACCCCGCCCCCGGCCACCGTCCCGGCGGCCGGGGCCGTCACGGACCCGGCCGCCCCGCCCGTCACGGCGGCGCCCCCGCCGACCGTGCCTCCCCCGCCGCAGAACCCGCAGCGCGCGTTTGATTCCGCCTTCGGGGACTACGCCCGCGGTGATTTCGAGATGGCGATTCGCGGGTTCGAGTACTACGTCGAGAAGTTCCCGACTTCGCCGGACGCGTCAAAGGCGCGTTTTCACATCGGTGAGTCGTACTACTCGAAGGGATCCTACAAAGAAGCTGTTGCCGCCTATGAACAAGTGATTACAATTCACAAGGGGACGGACTGGGAACCTATGGCGTTGTACAAGCAAGGCCTGGCCTACGAACAGCTGGGGCAGACCGAGCGCGCCAAAGCCAACTGGGAACTGGTCCGGCGTTCCTTCCCCGACAGCAGCGCGTTCATGCTGGCCACGCAGGGCCTGGCGCGCATCATCAAGTAGCAGCACCACCCACGCGCGGGGTACACGCGCGAGAGAGACGGAGACAGGTTCATGGGCAGCGTCAACAAGGCAATTCTGGTGGGCAACCTCGGCCGCGACGCCGAGATGCGGTTTACCTCCGGCGGCACCGCCGTCGCCACGGTGAGCATCGCCACCACCGATGTCTACAACGATCGCGACGGCCAGAAGAAGGAAGACACGCAGTGGCATCGCATCGTCATCTGGGGCAAGATGGCCGAGTCCATCCAGCCCTATCTCACCAAGGGCAAGCAGATCTACGTCGAGGGCAAGATCCAGACGCGCGAGTGGACTGACAAAGAAGGCAAGCAGGTCAAGACCACCGAAATTCGCGCGGACAAGGTGGTGCTCCTCGGCAGTGCCGGCGGTGGTGGCGGTGAACGGGCCGCGCGTCCGCAACGCGATCGCTACCCGGCAGCCGGCGCGCCCTCAGGCGGCGGAGGCGGGGCCGACGTCCACGATGACACGGGCCCCTTCGACGCGCCGAACGACGACGACATTCCGTTCTAGGACTTGTCCGACCTTCCATATCGATCCTCGAGCCGCACGACGTCGTGCAGCTCGGGGGTCGAGACTTCCATGATGTCCGACTCTTCGATGGCGGTCATGCGGTGCACGGTCTTCGGCGTCACGTGCACGGACTCTCCCGGCAGCATCTCGCGTCCCACCAGCTGACCGTCGCGCTCAATCTCAAACAGGATCTTGCCCGACCAGAGGAAAATCGTCTCGTCCTTCTGGTTGTGGTACTGCAGGCTCAGCGCGTGGCCCTTGTTCACGTGGATCACCTTGCCCACGTACCGGTCCGTCTTGGCCCAGTGCAGTTCATACCCCCACGGCTTGTCCACACGCGTCACGTTGTCCATCGTCTCCTCGTTCCCTACCCTGCGGCCACGGCCACGGCCGCGTGCATCGCGTCCGCGAGCGGCGCCAGCAGCCGGTGCACATCTTCGGCGGCGTCGGCGGTCACCGCCAGCCGCGCAATCTTCTCGGCCTGACGCGCGTTGACGGCGCGGAGGCTGCGTTTGACCACCGGCAACGCCGCCGGCGTCATGCTGAACGCCCGGAAGCCCATCCCCACCAGGAGCGCCACGAGCAGCGGGTCCGCGGCCATTTCTCCGCACACCGAGAAGTCGCGGTTCGCGCGCCGGCCGGCGGTGGCCACCATCCGCAACAAGCGCAGGACGGCCGGTTCCCGCGGCTCATAGTGCCCGGACAGCCGCTCGTCGGTGCGGTCAATCGCCAGAGTGTACTGGATCAGATCGTTGGTGCCCACGCTCAGGAAATCCGCGTCCCGCGCAAGGCGATCGGCGGTGAGCGCCGCCGCCGGCACCTCGATCATCGCCCCGATCGGCACCTCGGTGACGCCGGGCACGCCGCGCGCAACCTCGGCGATGAGCGCGCGCGCCTGCCTGAACTCGGCGGCCGACGTGACAAACGGCAGCAGGATGCGGAGATGGCCGTGCGCGGACGCCCGCAGCAGCGCGCGAATCTGCACGCGGAAGCGGGCGTCGTGCTGGAGCGCCGCGCGCACGCCGCGCAGGCCGAACCGCTCGCGATGCCCCTGCGTGTGTCCCAGGCGTTCCCACCGCTCTTCGCCCGCGTCAAACGTGCGGATGGTCACCGGGCGGGGCGCCATCGCGCCGAGCAATTTGCGATAGGTCTCGTACTGCACGTCCTCGCTCACGCCGCCGGTGGCCGGCGCCCGGTCCAGCAGGAACTCCGAGCGATACAACCCGATCCCTTCGGCGCCCACGTCCAGCACGCGGCCCACCTCTTCCGCGATCTCGAGGTTGGCCTCCAGGCGGATGCGCACGCCGTCGGCGGTCGCCCCGGGGATGCCGCGCAGCTCATCGAGCTTGCGGAGGGCCACCGCCGCCACGTCCGCGCGCTGTTTCCACCGCTCGAGGGCGTCGTGATCCGGCTCCACCACGACCTCGCCGGTGGCGCCGTCGACGGCCACGGTCTGGCCCGGCAGGATGACCTGCGTGGCGCTCCCAAGCCCGACCACCGCGGGAATGCCCAGCGAGCGGGCCAGGATCACGGTGTGGTGCGTGGGGCTGCCGACGTCACAGACGAGGCCGCGCACCTTGGTCCAGTCCAGCTGCGCGGCAATCGACGGCGACACCTCGTCGGCGACGACGATGAGCGGACCGTCGAGTTCCTGAACCAGCGAGACCAGCGGATCGCGGCCGGGGCGCAGGTTCTGCTGAAGGCGGCCGCCCACGTCGGCCAGGTCGCCAATCCGTTCGCGGAGCCACGCGTCGCCCTCGCGGGCGAACACCGTGTGCAGCTCGCTGATCGCGCGCTCCAACGCCCAGTCGGCGTTGATCCGCTCGGTGCGGATCAGCTCGTCCACCCGGTCCGCCAGCATGGGATCGTCCAGCATCAGCAACTGGGCGGCAAAAATCGCGGCCTGCGCCTGCCCCACCGTTCGCGAGACGCGCGACGAAATCTCCTCGAGCTGGCTGCGTGTGATCGCCCGCGCGGATCGGAGGCGCTGGCGCTCGCGGTCGACGCGCCCGGCGGCCAGCCGGTACCGCACCTGCCGCGCTTCACGAACGGCGACCACCGCCCGGCCGATCGCCGTGCCTTCCGCCACACCCCTGCCATTGAGCCGGATATTCGTGCGGGTCATGCTTCGTCGAAACCCCGCTCGACCAGACCGGCCAGCGCGTCCACCGCCGCGGCGGCATCCACGCCTGCCGCCGACAGTTCCAGGGTCGCGCCACGCGGCGCGGCCAGCAGCAGCAGTCCCAGGATGCTCTTGCCATCCACGGTGCGGGTGCCGCGCGTCACTTTGATCTGACTCTTGAACTGCCCCGCCTGATGGACAAACCGCGCCGCCGCCCGTGCATGCAGGCCCAGCGCGTTGACGATGATCACCGCTCGCGTCTCCACGCCGTCATTCCGGATCCGAGCCGCGCAGCAGATCGGAGGCCACACGAATCGCCTCACGGCCATCGGCGGCGATCGCCCTGGCGGCCAGCAGCACGTCGCCGGAACTGACGGTTCTGGCGAGCTTGATCAACATGGGCAGGTTCACGCCGGTCACGACTTCCAGCCGGCCGGCCTGCAGGAACGTCATGGCGAGGTTCGACGGCGTGCCGCCGAACATGTCCGTCAGCAGGAGCACGCCGACGCCCGCGTCCACGCGCTCGATGGCGCGCGCCATCGCGCTGGTCGCCACCGCCACGTCGTCGTGCCAGCCGATCGAGACCGCGGTGAATCTGGGCAGGTCGCCCACGATGGCCTCGGCCGCATTGAGCAGTTCGGTGGCGAGCAGGCCGTGCGTCACCACGACCACGCCCACCGACGGTCCCGCGGTGGTGTCGAGCGGTTCGCTGTCAGACATCGGCTACATCCCTGTGTTTCACGCGCAGATGGACGCCGCGGGTCCGCTGGAGCGCGCGGCCCAGCGCCTCGGAAATCGCCACGCTGCGATGGCGCCCGCCCGTGCATCCAATCGCCACGGTGAGGTAGGCCTTTCCCTCCGCAACGTACTGCGGCAGCAGGAATCGCAGCAATGACGTCGTCAGGGACAGGAACTTTGCCGCGGCAGGCGCCCGCAGCACGTATCGCGATACGGTCGTGTCCAGCCCCGACAACGGACGCAGCCGCGGGACGAAGTGCGGGTTCTTGAGGAAGCGGACGTCCAGCACCAGGTCGGCATCAGCGGGCACGCCGCGCTTGAACCCGAAACTGAGAAGCGTCACGGCCAGCGGCGTCCTGTCCGGCGTGCCTCCGCCCAGCGTCAGCATCTGCCGCCGCAGCTCGTGCACGCTCAGGCGCGTGGTGTCGAGAACATGGTCCGCCAGCTGGCGAATCGGCGCCATCTGACGGCGCTCCGCGCTGACGCTCTCTGCCGGCGTGCGTCCGCGGCCCAGCGGATGCGGACGGCGGGTCTCGCTGAAGCGGCGCACGAGCGTGCCCGCGTCGGCTTCCAGGAAGACCAGCGTGGTCTTCAGGTCGGTGCGGCGCGTGAGCTTGGCGTACGCCGCGGGAAACCGCGACAACTTCGCCTCGCGCACATCCACCACGACGGCGACCCGCTGGTGCGCGTCTTCGTCCCGCACGGTGAGATCCACGAACGTGGGGATCAAGGCCACGGGCAGGTTGTCGATGCAGAAGAACCCCAGGTCTTCAAGCGCGTGAATCGCCTGCGACTTCCCCGCCCCCGAAAGACCGGTCACCACGATGAGCTGGGGGACGCGGCTGTCTCGCTTGGCCATCAGTCCTCCTCGTCCTCGATCCGGGTGAACAGGTCGGGACTGTCCTGCCGTTCGGCCGCGCGGGCCAGCCGGTGTTCCAGCCGTTCGGCCAGCCGCTGCGCGGCGTGCCGGCCGCGGGATCGCAGGAGCGAGTTCCGCGCGGCCACTTCCACTAGCATCGCCACGTTGCGGCCGGGCGCCACGGGCATCCGAATCAGCGGGATCGCGACGCCGAGGATCTCCTGCGTATCCATCGTCAGACCGAGCCGGTCGTACTCGCGCCCCAGTTCCCAGCGTTCCAGCTGCACGACCAGTTCGATGCGCTTGGACGCCCGCGTGGCGGTCACGCCGAACAGGTCCGTCACGTTCACCAGCCCCAGCCCGCGGATTTCCACGTAGTGCCGCGTCAGTTCGGGGCAGCTGCCAATCAGCACCGATTCCCCGCGCACCTTCACTTCCACCGTGTCATCGGCCACGAGCCGATGGCCGCGCCCGACCAAATCCAATGCGCACTCGCTCTTGCCGATGCCGCTCTCGCCGGCGATCAGCACGCCGAGCCCGAGGATGTCGAGCAGCACGCCGTGCAGCACCTCCCGCGCGGCCATGCGGTCCTCGAGCACGGTGGTCAGCCGCGCAATCGCCGTGGGCGTGGACGCGCTCGTGCGCAGCACCGGCACGCCGACGCGCTCGGCCTCCGCCACCAGCTCGGGCGGCGGGTCCAGGCCCAGCGTCAGCACGACGCAGGGGAAATCACGGCCGAACAGGCGCGCCAGCGCGTCCCGGCGCGCCGGGGGCTCCATGCGCTCGAGGTAGCGCACCTCGCTCTCGCCGAACACCAGCACGCGGCCGGGCCGCAGGTATTCGTCGAAGCCGGCAAGGGCCAGCCCGGTCTTCTGGATGTGCGGCAGGGTGATGCGCCGCTCGAGCCCGGCGGCGCCGGCCAGCAGGTCGAATTCGAGATCCGCGCCAGCCCCGCGGGCGCCAAGCAGGGACGCCACCGGCACCGACGCGGACATCAGTAGAACACCTTGCGCTGATTCGAGGTGGGGATCTTCAGTTCCTCGCGGTATTTCGCGATGGTGCGCCGCGCCAGCACCAGCCCCTCGCGCTGCAGCATGTTCATGATCTTCGAGTCGCTCAACGGCCGCTTGGCATCTTCGGCCTCGATGATCTTCTTGATCCGCTGCTTGATCGTGACCGACGACACGTTCTCGCCGTACGAGCTGCTGATCCCGCTGTGGAAGAAGTACTTCATTTCATACACGCCCTGCGGCGTGTGCATGTACTTGTTGTTCACGACCCGCGACACGGTGGATTCGTGCATGCCGATGTCGTTGGCCACGTCGCGCAGCACCAGCGGCCGCAGGTGTTCAATGCCCTTGTCCAGGAACTCGCGCTGGAACGTGATGATGCTTGTGGCCACCTTGATGATGGTCTTCTGCCGCTGGTCCACGGACTTCAGCAGCCA
>JANLHE010000366.1 GCA_024653875.1 Acidobacteriota bacterium | reverse complement strand
ATCGCGGCCACGGTCACGCGGCGCTGGCGTGAGTACTTTCCCGGGCGGGACATCCGCATGGGTGATGCGGAGAAGGGCCACCTTGACTAGAACGCTCGTGCTGGCGGCGACGGTGGCGGCCGGCGTCGCGTGCGGCGCGCCGGGGCCGGAGGTGCGCTTCCTGTCGATCGCCACCGGCGGCACGGGCGGCGTGTATTACCCCTATGGGGGCGCGCTCGCCCGGCTGCTGACCCAGAAGCTGCCGAACACGCAGGTGACGGCCGAGGTGACGGGCGCGTCGGTGGACAACCTCAAACTCATGCAGCAGGGACGCGCGGACCTGGCGTTCACGCTGGCCGACACGCTGGTGGAGGCCGTGGCCGGCACGGGGCCGTTCGCCGGCAGCGGGAAGGTGGATGCCCGCACCGTCGCGGTGCTCTACACGAACTACACCCACCTGGTGGCGCGGCAGGGCAGCGGCATCGCGCGCGTGGCGGACCTCAAGGGCAAAGTGGTCTCGACCGGCGCGCCCGGCAGCGGCACCGAACTCATCGCCGACCGCCTGCTGCAGGCGGCGGGTCTCGATCCGCGGCAGGGCATCACCCGCCACGCGCTGGGCGCCAGCGAGTCGGCCGGCGCGCTCAAGGACGGCAAAGTGGACGCGTTCTTCTGGAGCGGCGGCCTGCCCACGCCGGCGATTCAGGACCTGGCCTCCACCCCGGGGCTGGCCATCGCCCTGGTCCCGCAGGCCGACCTCCTGCCGGCGCTGGAGAAGGCCCACGGCAGGGATTTGTACCGCGTCGTGGCCCTGCCCGGCGGCTCCTACCGGGGCATCGAGGCCCCGACGGCGGTCATTGGCGTCATCAACGTGCTGGTCGCCTCCACGCGGCTGGAACCGGAACTGGTCCAGGCGATCGCGCAAATTCTCTTTGATTTCAAGGCGGATCTGGTCGCGGCGCACCCGGAAGCCAGGCATCTGGTGCGTCCCACCGGCCCCGGCGCCGCCCCGGTGCCGTTCCACACCGGGGCCCTTTGGTACTACCAATCCAGAGGCTGGCGGTAGGCCGAACTTGATCTACACTCATGCGCTGTCGGCCAGGAGCCGATACTCAGGAAGTTTTCCATGAAGGCCGTTACCAAGCTCTTTGTCCTTGCCCTCGCTGTCTCCCCGGCGTGCGGCCGTCCCACGGGGCCCTCGGCCACGGTGGCGGACCGCTTCGCCATCATGGCGCCTGCCAGCGCCTCGGCGGACCTCGGGACGATGTTCACCGAGGCGGGGGCGGCCGACTGGGCCGACGCGCGGAGCAAGCTCCGGGCCTTTCAGTTCTATCAGCAGAGCCTGCGGTCGTTCTGCACCACGTGCGGCCCCAACAACCTCTCTCGATTCCTTGACGCGAGGCCCGCAGGCGCATTTGCCTGGCTGGTGGCGCAGGGCATCCAGATCGGCGTGGAGGCCGGTGCGGTCAAGGAACACACCTGCGATGGACGCGAACTTGGGCGCGTGGTGATCGACGACATGCAGCCGATCTATGGCACCGGTGGCCACGTGACGTTCATCGCGATGGACGAGCCGTTCACGGCGGCGCTGCGAGTGGTGGGGGCCGACGC
>JANLHE010000364.1 GCA_024653875.1 Acidobacteriota bacterium | reverse complement strand
AACTTCATATGGGGAGTGGGCGCCAATTGCAGGTCGGCTGCCAGGCCGGCCGCCGATCGAGTTCGGAACCCACCCTCCGCTCGCGGACGTTACCCCCATCCTCGGCCTTGGCGCAAGTTGTTCTACCCGCACGAGTTGACTGAACCTACTGGCGTAGGACCCGGCAATTGGCGCCAGCGCCATTTCGCGGAAAATCCGGTGATAGACGGAACGCGCCATTCCCCGGATAGACGTCAGTTTTGGTGGCCAGCCCGTAAACCGGGGTTGACGACTCCTGGACAAGCCCGTTCGCTCGTGCGGCGCGGGAGCCGCGCCGACTCGGAGTGCCGCGATACGCGTCAGCTCGAAACCGTCGCGAAGGGAGCACCGTGTGCGAGGGCCTCCTGTGCCGTGTGCGCAGTGGCCCGAGGGCGACAGGTCGCAGACGGTGCGGACGAAGCGAACGGTTTCCCGCGGCAGCTCCGCGGAGGCGCGGATGGCGATCGGCGCGGCTAAAGCCACGCCCTACGTACGACGGATGTCCTTCATGCCTCGTGTGAGTTCAGGACAGGGCCTGTGACAGGTCGGCGATGAGATCGGCAGGGTCTTCAAGGCCGATCGACAAGCGGACCATGCCGCGGGTGACGCCGGCATCGGCGAGCTGGGCGTCCGACAATCCGTATTGCGATGTCAGCACCGGCAGGGAGCAGAGGCTCTCCACGCCGCCCAGGCTGGCGGCTCGCTGAATCAGCTTCACGCGATCGAAGAACGACACCGCGCCGGCGTATCCGGACTTCACCTCGCAACACACCATGCCTCCAAAGCCGCGCATCTGGCGCACGGCCACGGCGTGGTCGGGGTGCGAGGTCAGGCCCGGGTAAAAGACCCGGGAGACGTGGCCGTGTGACTCCAGCCACTGCGCCACCGCCATGGCGTTGCTGTTATGGCGCGCCATCCGCACCGCCAGCGTCTTGATGCCGCGGGCCAGCGCGTACGCGGACGCGGGTTCCAGCACGCCGCCCAGCAGCTTGCGGGCGGGCCGCACGCGATCGATCAGGGCGGTCGATCCCACCAGCGCGCCCGCGGTCACGTCGCTGTGGCCGTTGAGGTACTTCGTGGCGGAGTGCATCACCAGGTCCGCGCCCAGCGCCAGCGGCTGCTGATTCATGGGGCTGGCGAACGTGTTGTCCACGATGGAGATCACGCCCTGCGCGCGACAGGCGGCGGCAATGGCGGCGATGTCCACGCAGCGCAGCGTGGGATTGGTGGGCGACTCACACCAGACCACCTTCGTCTGGGGGCCGATCAGTTCTTCAGGGCGCCCGAGTTCGTCAATCGACGCGAAGCGCGTGCGGACGCCGAACCGCGCCAGAAACGTGGTCAGCACCTGCAAGGTGCCGCCATAGATCGCCGAGCTGCACACGACCTCGTCACCGGGCTGCACGAGGCCGAAGAACGCCGTCGAGGTTGCCGCCATGCCGGACGACACCACCAGCGCCGCGTCTCCGCCTTCGGCCGCAGCAATCTTCGCTTCCACGGCCTGCACCGTGGGGTTGGCGTACCGCGAGTAGATATACCGATCCGAAGCGCCCCGCTGGAAGGCTTCCAGCGCAGCGGCCGACGGAAAGGTGAAGGTGCTCGTGGCGTAGATGGGCGTGGTGATCGGCGAGGCCGAAGAGACGGCGCCTTCCCCCGCGTGGATGACATCGGTGTCCTGGTGGTGATCGCTCATCTAGACTTCCTAGATCTCCGCCACTCGCTCGCCCGTCGCGACGACTGGCTCGATAAACTGCCGATACGCGTCGTCATGCCCCTGCTGCACGAGCTCGGTCAGGGTGCGCGTGCGATCGGATGACTCGTCGTAGACGCCGGAAAAGTCAAACGGTCCCACCGGGTTGTGCGCGGGCCGAATCGCGAAGACGCCGGAGAACCGGCTGGCGGCCAGCGCCCAGGCATCCTGAAACGCCGCCGTCTCCACCGACCGCAACGTCTCCCCCATGCGCGTCCTGAAGTCGAGGGCCTTGGCGCGCATGTCGTGGGGCGTCGACGCCGGCGCGGCCGCGCCCACCAGGATCACCTGCTCCACCCCGACCCGCGCGACCTCGTCGATCAGGCGGCTGACCAGTTCGGGTCGATCACACCACCTGTGCGTCTCGCCCTGCCAATACCCCTTGTCGGGGAACGTGACCTCATGCGGGGCCGAGGCCACCGGCAGGCGCAGGCCGCCCGCGATCAGATCGGGCACCAGCCCCCGGTTGTCGTCCCGGCCATCCACCAGATCAAACGATTCCGCCTCGCGCGGTCCCGCCCCCACGCGCCGCTGGCCAAACGCCTGCCGCCACTGCGGCGCCAGCACCGCCGCCACCAGATCGCGCCGGGCATCCAGGTCATGCACGGCCAGCATCACTTCACGGAATCCCGGCTGCCCGAAATTCTCGGTGAGCAGCTCCACATAACGCCGGCCCATGTCCGCGCGCGCGGCCGTGGACGCGCCACGCGTCAGTTTCCAGAGAGCTTCGAGGACCACGCCTTCGGGCTGCCGCGGGTCCAGCGGCTGGCCGATCAGCCGCCACCAGAACGCTCCGCGCGCGCGGCGCCGCGATCGCTCGCCGCGGCGAGCCCGCAGGGCCGCGGCGCCCAGCACGCCGGCCACCACCAGCACCGCGAGCACCATCGCGCGGGGAATCACGGTGGGCAGAATCGCCGGCGCGAACAGGAGATCGAGCGCGCGTTGATACCACCCCACGAGCGACGCGGCGATGGCGGGGAAATTGGCGAGGGCCGCTACCACGCTGAGGCCGTACACCAGCGTGGCCAGCAGCATCACGGCGAGTGGCGCCAGGAGCAGGAGGACCGCCGCCATCGCGCCCCGGCCGCCCACGCGCAGCGCGGTGCGCCAGCGATAGCCGCGCCGGAGCTTCTCGTTGGCCCAGAGGCCCTGCGCCGCGGCCAGATCCACGCCGGCGTCCGCCGCGCCACTGAGCGCGCCGATCCCGCCGGCGCCATGCGCCGCCAGCACATCGATCTTGACCCCGGCCTCGGTGAGCGCTTTCAGCACGCCGGCGTGATACGCCCCGGCCGTGCCCGCCCCGCACAGCACCAGCGCGGTGCGAAGGCGTGGCGCGTAGGAAGGAAGGGCCACTTGTCGTCTACTCTTCGTCGTGAATGGTGACGAGCCTGACGAGCTCGAAGACGCGCACGCCGGACGGCGTGGGCGCTTTCACCTCGTCGCCCGCTTCCTTGCCGACAAACGCGCGACCGACGGGCGACGCCACCGAGATGAACCCCTTGTCCGGATCGGCGTCTTCAGGCATGACCAGCTCGTAGGTCATCTGCCGCCCGTTCTCGATGACGGTGAGTTTCGATCCAAACCCCGCGCGGTCGGTCGGAATCTTGTCCATGTTCAGCAGCTGCAGTTCCGAGACCCGCTTGCGCAAGATGGAGATGCGGGATTCCACCAGGCGCTGGCGTTCCTTGGCCGCCGAGTATTCGGCGTTCTCGCGCAGGTCGCCGTGCTCGCGGGCGCGCTGGATTTCTTTCGGCAACTCGTGCGTCAGCTCGCGATCGAGCACCGAAATCTCATCCTCGAAACGCTTGATCAGACGGGCTTTCATGGTCCGAAAAGTGTAACCCGGATTAACATGCTATGTTCGAGCCTCCCGTGAATCGCACGCCCCTGCCCCGCATCACTCGTCGCCAGGACCCGGTGGTCACACGGTGCCGCGACATCGCGTCGCACGCCGCGGACGACGGCTCCGTGCTGCTGGACGGCCCCCACCTGGTGCTGGACGCCCTGCGGGCCTCGGTTCCGATCGACCTGGTCCTGGTGACGACGGCCCTGCTGGACACGCCGTCCGCCGAGATGCGCGACGTCCTGCGCCTGGCGCGCGAGGCCATGGTCGAGGTTCTTGAGGGCACCGCCGGCGTGCTTGATGCCGCCAGTCCCGTGCGCACGCCCAGCGGCGTGGTGGCGATCGCGCGCTGGACGCCGGCGCCCCTGGAGGCGCTGTGGACGCCGGCGCCGGCGCTGGTGGTCGGCCTGGTGGACGTCCAGGATCCGGGCAACGCCGGCGCCGCCGTGCGATCCGCCGACGGCCTGGGCGCGTCGGGCATCGTGATGATCGGCGCCACCGCCGACCCGGCCTCGCCCAAGGCGCTGCGCGGCGCCATGGGGAGCTCTTTTCGCGTGCCGGTGGCGCGCGGGTCACTGGCGAAGACGCTCGCGGCCGCCCGGTCGGCCGGCGTCCAGATCGTGGCCACCACGTCACCCGCGCCCGGTACCGTGGACCTGCACGCGGCCGACCTGACCGGGCCGACGCTGGTGTTGTTCGGCAACGAGGGCGCCGGCCTCCCGGCCCCGCTGGTGGCGGGCGCGGATGTGCGCCTGAGC
>JANLHE010000350.1 GCA_024653875.1 Acidobacteriota bacterium | reverse complement strand
GCTCATCGAGGGGGATCCACCAGCAGTTCGCCATGATTGTCGCTCAGCCAGGCGGCGACATCGGTGCGCAGGCGCTGCGCGAGGGCGCGCATGGCGTCTGCATCGGCATCTGAGACCAGGCCGGCGCGGTCGTACCCGGCAGTATTGCGCTTCTTGCGGAAGGCATCGAAGGTCAGCACCGTGGACGCATCGGCACCGATCGTTTCGCGCAGCGACTGAATGACTCGGAAGTGGTGGGAGTCACGCGCCGCGCGGTAGCCGGCAGCGGCCAGTGCAGCGGTGGCCACCTGAAGTGCCGCGTTGTAGGCGATGTTCATTCGCCAATCAGCCGAGAGGTTCGAGACAGCGCTGTCGGCAAGGTCACGATCGACGACGGCCAGCAGGTCGCGGATCTCGCTTCGACTTGTCGTGTGCCGGCTCAGCCAGCCATGTTGCTCCCAGTCGGACAAGCTCATCGTTTCCTCCGATCACGAACAGGCGCGGTTCTTCCAGGATGCCGGTCAGGAAGTGGTGACCCGCGTCCAGTTTCGTCGTGAACTCCGACGGGGGGTAGACCGCCGGGTTGATGTCGCGCCCCAGGCGCGACTGGGCCGCCGCCAGTGCGCCGACGACCTCGCCGAACGGCGCCGTCCCGACGACGAGGAGGTCGATGTCGCTTGACGCGCGCAGTTCGCCGCGCGCGCCTGAGCCGAAGAGAAAGGCGACGTCAATCGTATCGGCGAGGGGCGCCAGTCCCTCGCGAATTGTATCGACCAAGCCGACCGTCTTGTCGAACAGGCTCTGCAGTTCCGGAAAGATCGGGGATTCGCGGTTGGCCTGGAAGTACACCTGGCGTCCGTCGACCGACCGCGTCAGGAGGCCGGCCGCCGTCAGGAGCTCCAATTCCCGTCTGGTGGCACCGACTGCTGTGCCGACTTGACGGGCAATCTGACGCAGGTAGAAGGCTTGGTCCGGGTGTCCCAACAGCCACGCAAGGGTTCGCCGGCGGGTGAGGCCGAAAAGCAGTGTGCCAGGGTCGGACTGGTTGGGCCGGACCGTTCTCAATGTGGGAACAATTGTACCCTAAATAGATACGTTATTCAAGTCAGATCGAGGGCCTCGACCGACGTCGTGACCCGAAGCGGCAGATCTAATTGTCGCGCCCGGGCGAAAGAACAAAAGGGCCCGGCAGCTGACGCCACCGGGCCCTCGGTATTTGTGATTTGGAAGATTTGTTATTTATGATTTGAAATAACAAATAACCAATAGCCAAATAATCAATTCTTAGTACATTCCGCCCATGCCGCCGCCGGGGCCGCCGCCCGCGGGGGCGTCGGACTTCGGTTCCGGGATGTCGGCGACCATCGCTTCGGTCGTCAGCAGCAGGGACGCGATCGACGCCGCGTTCTGCAGCGCGGAGCGCACCACCTTGGTCGGGTCGATGACGCCGGCCTTGACCAGGTCTTCGTAGGTGTCGGTCGCCGCGTTGTAGCCGTAGTTGGCCTCTTTGCCATCCTTGACCTTCTGCACGATGATCGAGCCTTCCACGCCCGCGTTGGTCGCGATCCAGCGCATCGGCGCCTCGATCGCGCGGCGCACGATATCCGCGCCGGACTTCTGATCCCCCTCGAGTTTCAGGCCGTCGATCACCTTGGCGCATCGTAGCAGGGCCACGCCGCCGCCGGGCACGATGCCTTCTTCCACGGCCGCCTTGGTCGCATGCATCGCGTCTTCCACGCGCGCCTTCTTTTCCTTCATCTCGGTTTCGGTGGCCGCACCGACCTTGATGATCGCCACGCCGCCGACCAGCTTCGCCAGGCGCTCCTGGAGCTTCTCGCGGTCGTAATCCGACGTGGTCTCCTCGACCTGCGTGCGCAGCTGCTTCACGCGGCCCTCGATGGCGCCCTGCGCGCCGTCGCCCTCGACGATGGTCGTGTTGTCCTTGTCGATCGTGACCTTCTTCGCCTTGCCCAGGTCCTCGATCTTGATGTTCTCGAGCTTGATGCCGAGGTCTTCCGTGATGGCGCGGCCACCGGTCAGAATCGCGATGTCCTCGAGCATGGCCTTGCGGCGATCACCAAAGCCCGGGGCCTTGACGGCCGCGACCTGCAGCGTGCCACGCAGCTTGTTGACCACGAGGGTCGCCAGCGCTTCACCATCCACGTCTTCCGCGATGATGATGAGCGGACGTCCGCCGCGCGCCACCTGCTCGAGCAGGGGCAGGAGGTCCTTCATCGACGAGATCTTCTTTTCGTGGATGAGGATGACCGGGTTCTCGAGCACCGCTTCCATGCGCTCGGGGTCGGTCACGAAGTACGGCGACAGGTAGCCGCGGTCGAACTGCATGCCCTCGACGACGTCGAGCGACGTCTCCATGGAGCGCGCTTCCTCGACCGTGATCACGCCGTCCTTGCCGACCTTCTCCATCGCCTGGGCGATGATCGTGCCGATCGTGTCGTCGCTGTTCGCGGAGATCGTGCCGACCTGGCCGATCATATGGCCGCTGACGGGCTTCGACATCTTCTTCAGCTCGGCGACGATGGCCTCCACGGCCTTCTCGATGCCGCGCTTGAGTTCCATCGGGTTGGCGCCGGCCACCACCATCTTGATGCCCTCGCGGAAGATCGCCTGCGCGAGCACCGTGGCGGTCGTCGTGCCGTCACCGGCCGTGTCCGACGTCTTGCTGGCCACTTCACGCACCATCTGGGCGCCCATGTTCTCGAGCGGGTCCTTCAGGTCGATTTCCTTGGCGACGGTCACGCCGTCCTTGGTGATGGTGGGGGAGCCGAACTTCTTGTCGATGACGACGTTGCGGCCCTTGGGACCGAGTGTGACCTTGACCGCGTCGGCCAGGCCGTTGACGCCGCGCAGGATTGCCTGGCGCGCCTCTTCACCGTAAATGATCTGTTTTGCCATGAATGATTTCTCCTCGCGTCCCGATTACTTCTTCTTACCGTCTTTACCTTCGATCACGCCGAGGATTTCTTCCTCGCGCATGATGAGGTATTCCTGACCGTCCACCTTGATTTCCTGCCCGGCGTACTTGCCGAACAGCACGGTGTCGCCGGCCTTGACGTCCAGCGGCGTGACCTTGCCGTCCTTTTCGAGCTTGCCTTTGCCGACGGCGATGACCTTGCCGTGCTGGGGCTTTTCCTTGGCGCTGTCCGGGATGATGATGCCGCCGATGCGCTGCTCATCTTCCTCGAGGCGCTGGAGGATGACGCGATCGTGTAGGGGTCTGACGTTCATGGGTGTCCTTTCGTAGACAAAAGTGCGGGCGTGTCTGGCAGTCAGCTGTACTGACTGTTAGCACTCCCTGCGTTCGACTGCTAAGTCTACAGGGGACGCGCCAGTGGGTCAAGCGCAGGGCGCGGGGGAGGTCCTGGGGTCCTGGGGTCCTGGGGTCCTCGGTGCGCGCTTCGCGCGGACTATTTCTTGAGGTTCCGCAGGTCGATGGGGGCGTGGGCGGGTTTGGAGTACCTTGCCTGGGCCTGGAAGGAGATCCGGGAGCCGGCGCTTCCGGACGGGACGCCGCGGCTGTCGTCCCTCGGGCCGGACGCGGCCTCGCGTTCGTCGTACTGCTCGTTGGTCTCGGAGGGCAGCAAGAGGCCCAGCGCGGGGTGCGGCGCGTATTTGACCGTGATGTTCGCGGATTCGCCCTTCGAGTCCACCCACAACTCGGTCCGGTGGACCGCGCCCGTGGCGGGATCGATCCAGAGGCGCCCGGAGGCGCGGGCATTGCTGCGGGTGCCCAGCAGGTACTTCTTGTCCTGCGCCGCCGGCTCGTCGAAGTTCAACCCGACGGTCTGGATTCCGTTGATCTTCTTCTGGCCCTGAAGCTTGTACTTGAGGCTGGGTTGCGCCGAGGCGGCGATGAACCGGAGCGCGGTGGTCGGCTCGTTCACCTTGAGGATGATGTCGAGGGCAAAGTACACCGAGCTCTCCGCCGGGAACCGGATCACGGTCTCCCAGTCCTTGACGCTGGGCGTGGCCGGCGCGGCCAGCAACGTGGTGATGCGGGCGGCGCGCGGGCGGAGCGGCTTGGTGTCAACCGCGTAGGCGTCCCGCAGGGCGGTGACCCCGCCGTTGAGATTCACGAAGACGACATCGGAGCTGATGCGCGTGACGGCCTGCATCCTCCCACCCGTCACGTCGATGAGTTGGTATTGCTCGTCCAGCGAGGCGCCCGAGACGCGGGTGACGTAGTCCGCATGGTAGTCAGCCGCCAGGCGTAACAGGTCCGGCAGGTGCGGCATCTGCATCGCCGGCGCGGCCGCCAGCAGCACCGGAATCGCGACGGCCACACTGAGGAACGGGAGTCCAGCCATCCAGGTACGACGACGCGCGAGGGCGGTCACCATGTAGTTCCTCCGTGGGCGGGCGGCGCTGACGTCCGGTTCTGACGCAGTCCAGTCTAGTTTGGTCTGCGCCCGGTCAGGCGCGCTTGATGCGGTAGGCGGCCATCTTGCGGCTGAGCGTGTTGCGGTGCAGGCCGGTGATCTTGGCTGCCTTGCACACGTTGTAGTTGGTCTTCACCAGCGCGCGGGTGATGAACATCCGCTCGAACTCGCGCTGGGCGTCCTCGAAGAGGATGCCGCGATCCAGCAGGTGCTGCACGAGCGTGTCGAGGTCGTCACGAATCATGCGAGGCCCAGATCCCGTCCGGTCAGGACCCGGTACGCCTCGATGTACTTCTCCCGCGTCTTCATCACCACCTCGTCGGGCAGCGACGGCACGGGGGGCTGCTTGTTCCAGCCAATCTGTTCCAGGTAGTCGCGCACGAACTGCTTGTCGAAGCTCGGCTGGCTGTGGCCGGGTTCGTAGAGGGCCTTCGGCCAGAAGCGCGAGGAGTCCGGCGTCAGCACCTCGTCGATCAGGATCAGTTCGCTTCCGGCGAGGCCAAACTCGAACTTCGTGTCGGCGATGATGATGCCGCAGGTGGCCGCGTGCGCCACGCCCTGGCGGTAAATCTCCAGCGTGAGGGCCTTGAGCTGGGCTACGCGCGCGTCGCCGAGGATCTTGCCCGCCTCGGCCTCGCTGATGTTCTCGTCGTGGCCGGAGTCCGCCTTGGTCGCCGGCGTGAAGATCGGTGCGGGCAGGCGGTCTGAATCGCGCAGGCCCCCCGGCAGCGGGATGCCGCACACGGCGCCGGTCTTCTGGTAGTCCTTCAGGCCCGACCCGGACAGATACCCGCGCGCCACGCATTCCACCGGCAGGGGATTGGTTTTGCGGACCCACATGGAGCGGCCGCGCAGCACGTCGCGGTGCGGGCGCGTTTCGGCCGGAAACTCGTCCACGTTGATCGACAGCAGGTGATGCAGGGTCAGCGGGGCGAGGCGGGCAAACCAGAACGCCGACAACTGCGTGAGGACTTTGCCCTTGTCGGGAATGCCCGATCCAAGCACGTAGTCAAACGCGGAAATGCGATCGGTGGCGACGATGAGGAGCGTGTCGCCGAGGTCATAGACGTCGCGGACCTTGCCGCGACGCGCGAGGGTGAGGCCGGGGAGCCGCGTTTCAAGAACCACTGGTGTTGTCATGCCGGCGTTACAGGAAAGTGAAGCGTAGAACGCCGCATGCGGCGCGTCAAGCGTAACGTGCGCCGTCGAGAGACTTTTTTACTGACTCTTTCTGAGGATGATGTCGCCGCGCGTGTTGCGGAGCGTGACGCGCGCGCCGCCACTGCCGAATGTGTGCGTCAACCGCGCATGTGACTCCGTGGACACCGGTGTGAGGTTGAAGTCGGCGGCCTGAATCGCGGCGTCCGTCGCGCTGGCGTCGAGCACGAGGGATGGGGTACCGGTCATCAGCAGGCGCAAGGGTTCGTCGGTGGTCAGGATGGTGGCGGTCACCCCGCGGTCCATCTGCAATTCAACTTCGGCGCGGCGGGTGTCCACCCGGGTCTCCGCGGTGGGCTGTTGAATGGTGACCCGTCCGTCCGTCCCGCGCACGGTGATTGTGCCGCGGTGTCCGGTAATGGTGACCTCGTCGCGCGTTTCATCCACTTCCAGCGCGCCGGCCGAATCCGAGACCGTCGTGTCGCCGTCGCGTACGTCCAGCACCACGCCGTCGCTGATCTTGGTGAAGGTGTTCTGCGACCGCAGCAGCCTGAGTTTGACGGATGTGGCGCCGGTCACCTTGAAATCGCCGTCCTGATGGGCGCCCGTGATGGCGCCGGCGATGCCGGTCAGGGTCACGTCGCCTCGATTGCCCTCCGCCTGGACGGCCGCCACGTTCGCGATGGTGAAGCCCCGGCTGGATTCCACGCGCACCACCATCCGCGCCGGCACACGCATGACCATGACCGCGGTCTGGGAGGCGGGCTCCGGATACCGCGCGCGCAGGATCAGCGCGTCGCCCAGGTTGTCGGGCTCGATGACCGTCTGTTTGGCCAACTCGACCGCGCCGGCATCATCCGGTCCGGTCGAGTTCACCGTGAACTCATACTCGATGGTGTCGCGCGCCTCCCCGACGATCTGCACCGTGCCCTGCAGGAGGATCAGCCGCACTTCGCGGAGCGCCGGCGGCGCGTCGATGGTCGCCTTGTGCACGAACGTGCCGCGGCCGGGGTTGCCACGCATCTCCCTGCGAGCAGTCTTAAAGAAGTCACCCAGCGACCACGAAGTGGTCCCGGTGGCGGGCGGCGCGGTGAGTTGATAGGCGATCGCGCCCACGGCCACGAATGCCACGATGATGAGTAACTCGCGCTTTCCCATAGACTTGCCGCCAATCTTATAGTAGAAACAGGGGCACACACTGCGCGGCGTGCGCGCGCTGCACCACGCCATGTCCAGTTCCCCTCGCACATTCCACGTTCCTTGGTCCGGTCTTCTGGTGACTGGATTGACGGTGTTCCTGTTGTGGTTGTTCGTTCGCAACCTGGATGGCGCGGAACTCCGGCGGGCGTTTGCCTCCGCGCACCTCGGCCTGTTGGCGGTGGCCGTGCTCACCACGCTCCAGACCTACTTCATCCGCGCGTGGCGCTGGCAGGTGCTGCTCAGTCCGCTCGGCGCGGTTCGGTTTGGCCCGGCCTTTCGCACGACGGTCATCGGGTTTACGGCCACGTTCCTGCTGCCCGCGCGTGTCGGGGAGGTACTACGGCCCTACCTGCTGGCGCGACAGGAACGGCTCAGCGTGTCGGCGACGTTTGCCACGGTTATTCTTGAGCGGGCGTTGGACCTGACCGCCGTGCTCCTCCTGTTTGCGGCCGCGTTGCCGTTTCTGGGCGTGGACGTGGGATCGGAGACCCGGCTGGCGGGCTTGGCTGCCGCCGGCGCGGCGGTTGTGGGACTGATTGCGATGTTCGTCTTCGCTGGTCACCCGGAGAAGGTGGGCTTGTGGGTCGATTGGTTCAGCCGCTGGCTGCCCACACGTGCGGCCGTGGCCATCGGCGCCTTCGCGCGCAAGTTCGCCGAAGGCCTGGCCGTGATGCGCGAGCCCCGCCTCCTGCTCCAGTCGCTGGCGTGGTCACTGAGCCTCTGGATCTCGATTTGCCTGGGTATTTGGCTGGTGTCGAGGGCGTTCGGCCTCTCGGTTCCCTTCACCGGGACGTTCCTAATCGTGATGTACTTGGTAGTGGGAGTAGCCGTTCCCACGCCCGGGGGCTTCGGCGGATTTCACTTGATGTATCAATTCGCGGTCACGACGTACTTCGGCGCCGCGGTGGACGGGGCTGCGGCTGCGGCCATCGTGTTGCACCTGGTGTCCTTTGTGCCGGTGGCCGTGATGGGCGTTGTGTTCATGTGGCAGGATGGCCTGACGCTCGGCGGGCTGCGCC
>JANLHE010000327.1 GCA_024653875.1 Acidobacteriota bacterium | reverse complement strand
TCTGCACCGGCTCCAGGCCGCGTAACCCACCGGCCGCCTGTCGCACGCGGTCTCGCCACCCACGTCATCCCCGCCGCGCGGCGGCTCCAGACGGCTCATTCGCGTCGATCCGAAGCTGTTCACCGCGTCGACCTCCGCGCCCGGCCGAATTTTCGACCCAGCGGGACGCGCCGGGCTTCTGCCGCGCAGACTCCTAGCAGAGGGATCGACCCCTGTTTTTACCCCATCAAGGCCGGATGCAGCGCTCGAGCGCGATCATGGCCGCGTCGAATGCGTCGAGCTCTCACGCCAGTAACTCCATCTTTCTCCCTTGGTTGACGTCGCATGAGGGCCTTGAACGAGCGGACGGAGCAGACCGAGTCTGTGGCACTAATAATCAAAGACGTTATATTATTGCCAAGACGAGATCAGAGCCATGCACAAACGCCAATGGGACGCCGTCCTCTATGGGATCGCCGAAGACCAGGCCGGCTACTTCACGGCTGCGCAAGCACGAGCGGCTGGGCTGCAGCAGGTCCGCCTCATCCAGCTTGCGCAGCAGGCCGACATCGAACGTGTCTCCCGTGGCGTATATCGCTTTTCGCGGTTCCCCGTGTCCCGTCTCGGCCAATACATGGAGGCCGTGCTGTGGCCACAGGTCCGGCGGCCCGACATCGCAGGCGTGATTTCCCATCAATCCGCCCTCGCGATTCACGAGCTGTCCGACGTCAGCCCGGCACGCGTGCATCTGACCGTGCCGAGCACCGTGCGCATTCGACGCGAGGCGCCGAAAGGGCTGGTCATCCATTACGCGGACCTTGCACCAGCAGATGTCGAGCGCGTAGAGGGCGTGCCGGTCACAACCCCGGCCCGATCGATCCGCGATGCGCACGCCAGCCACCTCGGGAACGAGCTTGTCGCCCAGGCGATCGCCGACGGACGACGGTCGGGTGTCCTCTCCATGGCCGCGGCGGATCGCCTGGAGCGTGAGCTGCTGGGAACCAAGCCGAGTCGGCGACGGGCGGCTCGACCGAGGATGCACGCGAGGTGACCGCAGGTCGCAAGCGTCCGACGGGACCACCGCCTTCAGCCGGCGTGCTCGCGAGGTATGCGCAAGCGTATGCGCGAGAGCTCGGCGTGGCCGAAGGCCGTGTGCGCGCGTGGGTGGCGTACATGATCATGGCCGGCGCGCTCGACCGTGCCACCGATACCGATGCGCCACGGTTTATCGTCAAGGGCGGTGTGGCGCTCGAGCTGCGGCTGCGCGACCGCGCACGCGCGACCAAGGACATCGACATCGTCCTTCGCGACCCGGTCGCAAAGCTTGCCGATACCCTCGAAGAAGCGTTGACCGGCGAGGCGTATCAGGGGTTCTCGTTCCGCCGCAAAGGCGAGCCGCTCCTGCTGGACAACGGCGCGGTCAATATGGAATTCGGAGTTACCTACCGGGGCCAGCCGTGGACGAGCATCAGCGTCGACATCGCGCGCGCGGAGGCTGGCGAAGCCGATGTCGAATGGGTGGACGCCATCGCCCTCACCGACGTGTTCGGCGTCACCGGTCCGGCGCAGCTGCCATGCCTGTCACTCCGGTTCCACGTCGCGCAGAAGCTGCACGGCATGACCCTGCCGCCGCGGCCCGGCAAGCAGAACGAACGATTCCGGGACCTGGTCGATCTCCTGTTGATGGAGGCCATAATCACGCAGGAGAACGCTGCCCTTCGCGAAGCCTGCGAGCTGGTTTTCCGCGGCCGCAACACGCATGCCTGGCCTCCCGATCTGGACGCCATGCCGGCACATTGGGCGAAGCCATTTGCGCAGCTCGCCGAGGAACTCGAGTTGCCCGAAACGGACGTCGAGACGGCGCTCGTCAGAGTTCGCAACTTCGTCGATCGCATCCTCGGCGCATCGTAGAACCCTTCGACCCGACTGTCTCGCTCCGCCTGGTTGTGGATCGCCTGAGACTCACGCTGTTTGCGGCCGAGAGGTGGTTCGGCCTGCGACGCAGAGGACGACCCCGGGGACGACCTCGGAATTCGAGGTCGTCCCCGGGTTCCTCGCAAACGACTCCAGCAAATGAGTGAGTGGCCGTCACTTCCGCGCGCAGCAGCTGAGATCTGCACTCGACGGGCGGCGCTCTTTGCCGCCCCACTCAGAGACAGGTGCCAGCGATCAACACAGGAAACGTGGCGTGAGCGGCCCCGCTGCGCGCGCCATATGTGGTCCCGCGCCTGTCCGGAGGGGTCGCTCACGCCATGGGTGTCACTGTCGGTTCAGGTTGTTGGGGACTGCATGTTCGGCGGCGAGAAGGGCCGCGTGTTTGCCGCATCGAACGCGCTCGATTGCACCCAGATCTTCCGGTTGATTCGGTCTCCCTTCCTTCGGGAAATATTGCCGCAAACACGGCGCGTTCATTGGATGCGTCAGCCATCACGAAGATGATGCTGCATCTGTGCTTGGCACCGTGCAAGGCACTACGCTTCGCTCCGCCCGCGCGTTACGCGCGGCCTTCGGGCCTTGACGGTGCCTGCGCGCAGATCGCGTTCTGCTATTACGTGATGGCCGAACGTGTGCTCAGCGAACGGAACACACTGTCGCAATCCGTTCACCCAGGAATTGGCCGAGTCGATAGTCGATAGTCCGTAGTACGTGGGTCTTTGTCGAACATAACGGGCCCTATCAGACGCTGCACGAATTTGATACGGCCAACGCGCACATTGCTGAGGGCCTGATGTGGGCGAGCCTCTGCGCGGCCGTCCTCAAACGCTTCCTGGCCCATGCTGCGCAACGGGCGGGCGGCGGAATCGCGATCTCCACCCGTCGCGTGGCGATGTGCGCGCACCATATCCTCGACGCCCTCGTCGTGGCGTTGCTTGGCGGTGGCGGCCTTCGCGCCGCGTTGCGTCGAGGCCTCGCCTATCTCCTCCGAAACGCCAGGCGCGCCAACGTCGATCGTGATCGACGTACCGGACGCTTACGCGCAGGTTTAGGTCTTGTGGAGGTCGCTTAAGTGATCACCTATGAATACGGGCTATCAAC
>JANLHE010000324.1 GCA_024653875.1 Acidobacteriota bacterium | reverse complement strand
GATCGCCCGCGCGATCCACGTGCCGATTCCGGTGGCCCATCTGGCCATCCTCGTGCCGCTGTCCTTCATCGTGCAGATGGCCCCGGTGTCGGTGAACGGCTTCGGTGTGCGCGAGGCGACGTTCAGTTTCTACTTCGCGCAGCTGGGATTGCCGCTCGAATCCGCGCTGGCGTTGTCGTTCCTTGGCGCGGCGCTCGTGATGCTGTTCTCGCTGTCAGGCGCGGCGGTATATCTGACGGGCGGCCACCGCAGCGCTCAGTCGGGCCAGCCGATCACTTCGTAGAGCGAGACGGGGCCCGTGGTCACCAGGGGCCGCAGGTACTGCGCGTACGGGGGGAACCGCGCGCGCATCACGGCCGCGGCCGCCTCGTTGTAGGTGCGCCAGTCGATGGCCACGTATTTCACGCCGCGCTCGCGCATCAGTCGGAACGACCCGGCGTCCGGGAATCCGTTGATCGGCACGGCGAGCGCGCGAATGTCTTCAGGAATGAAGTCGCTGTACCCGTTCACCAGCGGCTGCCAGTGCCACATCGACCAGAACATATGCTCGACGTGGGGAAACCACTCGCCACTGCGGTAGGGGAAGTGCAGGACGAGCGTTCCCGCCCTCGGCAGGCCGGCAAGCACCTGGTACGCCTCCGGCACCGGCGGCACCGGCCGCAGCGGCCACGCGACGCGCAGGTCAATCACTGTCAGCGCCAGCAACAGCGGCGCGAGCCACCGCAGCCGCTTTGACTGTGTCCCGAGCGCCGCCAGTCCCCACCCTGCGAACACGGCGAGTCCCAGCAACACCAGCACGCCAAATCGCGCGGGCGCACGCAGGAACGACATGAAGGGAATGACGTCCGCCAGCCACACGTACAGCCCCGCGCGCGGGCCCAGTGACGCCCACAGCGCGAGCGCCGCCAGCGCCACGTAGAACCAGAACACGCGCCGGCCCGACGGAAGGCGGGCCCCGGCGACCAGGCCCACGAGCGTCAACCCCACGACGACGAGCCCGGGGAACAGCACCTCGCCCTTCACGCCGACGTACGCGTCGAGCGCCTGACGGATCGATCCCGGCAGCACCCGCGTGAACGGTCCGGCGTGCCCCCGCATGTAGGTGCGATGGTCAGCCGAGTAACCGCGCGCCTCATCGACATTCAGCGCGGATCGAAATCCCGCCCCGTCGCGCATCGTCGCGTACGGCACGGCCACCGGCGCCACCAGCAGCGCGGCCACCAGCACCGCCGCTCCCAGGCCCGCCCAGTACCGCCGCCGGTGCCTCTGGCCCGCCGCGAACCACAGGGCGGCGAACCCGGCGGCCAGGCCCATCATGATTCCGTAATAGGCGCACGCAAGCACGCTGAACGTCAGGGTGGCGCCGAGCACGCTGCCCCGCCGCACGGACGGCGCGTCGGCGAACCAGTGCCACGCGATCAGCACGAGCGGCACCACGAACACCAGCAACAGCTGCACGTGCGCGGTGTGCGCGGACACATACGCCGAGAACGCGAATGCAGCCGCCGGCGGCACTCCGGCCCACGGCGAGCCGGTCAGGCGCCGCACCAGGTGCCACGTCAGGACAAACGCCAGCACGAGGCTGATCAAGACCACCGCGTTGTGCGCGGCGATGGGGTTGCCGGTCGCCGCGTAGATCGGCACGGCCATCGCCCCCGCGACCAGGTTGGTCTCCGAGTACAGGAGGGTGCCCTGATGCGGATGGAAAATGTTCGCGTTGAAGACGTTGGCGGGATCGGTGGTCAGCGCGTGCGCCACCCACGCGACGTTCCAGACGCTGAACTTGCCGTCGTGGGTATCCATGCGCGTGAGCTGGCCCGGGGCCGACATCATCGGCCAGGTCATCACGACGGCCAGAACGGCGCCGGTGAGCCATGCGAGCAGAGCGGGACGCTTCATCGTGGACTCACGGCGTGAATCACGTGATAATGAGCGGGGTCACCAGCACGCCGAGCAAACGCGTGTCTGTCGAGTTGAGATTTACCTCGGCGGGAACGAAGCCGCTGTCAGTGGTAATCGACAGTCTCCAGATGTAGCTCTTGTGATCCGGGTAGTACCCATACTTGAACCCTGTCGGGGGCGCGAGTTGCACGACCGCAGTTTGATCGGGCGCGAGCGTGACGGTGGCGCGTTCGCCCTCCAATTCGATCTCGACTGTCGTCGCCAACGGCCCCGCATGCAGGGTCATCTCAAGACGGCGTTCGGGCCCGTTGGTGCGCACAAGGAGCTCCGCCCGGGAACTGCCTCTTGTCCAGAAGCTCAGGCCATCCGCTTCTCGCAGCCAGGAGTTCTTGTCGAGGTACAGGAGTTGAAACCCTGGGTGCCCTTCCTTTTCACCAAAACCTCGCAGCATGAGGTCCCGCTCGGTCATGACCGGCAGATTGTTGAAGTTGGTCAGCTCCACTGGCAGCAGCCGCAGAGGTCCACTGAACGCCCGGTCCCCGGGCCGCATGGAGGTGTCGAATGGACGCAGCACCAGCGGCGCCATGAACGCGCCGCCAATCACCCACGGGATGAGTGACATGACGATGGAGCGGATGGGTGGGAAGAGGAACACCACGACGCCGTACCCGCCCATGAAATACCGGTTCCCGACCGACCCGCCGCCGCCGAAGTACGAATACGGCTGCGTGATGAGAAACAGCAGCGCCTGCGCGACGATGCTGCCCAGGACCAGCCATTGCCAGGCTTCCCGGCGCCGCCCGGCGGTGATGAAGGCCAGCACGCCGAATACAACCGGGAAGGAATACGCGAGGACCCCGCCGTACCGGCCGGCGACGAAGTACCCGAGGTTGGCCCGCAGGTTCGTCCAGAACATGTCCCGGTCGAACCAGACGCTCGTGAGGGCCGCGCTTGTGGAACGGTCGTCGCACACATCAAGGCCCTGCCCCGGCGCCTCGAACGGATACGTGACGTAACACGTCTGCCGATCGCCGCCCTGGTAGTTCCACTCGCCGCTGATGACCACGTTGGCGCCAAACCAGAATCCGGCTGACAACACGAACGTGAGGGCCACGATGGCGGCGCGGCGCCATTCCCCCCGCCACAGCCACCACAGTCCCATCGGGACCCCGAGCAGGGCGTTCGTAGGCTTGGAGAACGTCAGCAGGCCAATGAGCAACGCGGCCGCCACATCCGATCCGGGACCGCGCAGCCACGCGGTCCATCGCGATGACGCCGGCGGCGCGACGAATTTGTAGAGCCAGCAGAAATACGCCGCCAGCCCGAGCACGCAGTTGAAGAGCTCCGGCGCGATCCAGGACCAATAGACCGGGACGACCGTCGGGAACACGAAGCCGCCCGCCAGAATCAGGCTGACCGCCACCGGCGACCGAGCGCTGAGAAACATGTAGCCGCACAGAAACGCCAGCGCGATCAACCCGGCGTTGAAGAGGTAGAACCCGTTCGTCCCGAACACGGCGACCAGTGGCGCGGCGAAGAGCGGAAACGCGAACGACTTGCCGAAGAACAGGCGGTCCTGCACGGGATCGGGCCGGCCGTCGATCGTCGTGCCGCGCTTGAGGAACGCGCCGCTGGGACCTTCCGGAAACTCCGCCCGCGCGCGCGCGATGTCTTCGTGACGGTATTCAAGGTCGAAGTCCTGCGCGAGGCTGTGCCCCATCAGGTAGTACGTGGCCTCGTCGCTCTGAAAGCCTGGCGTGGCGGTAGGGTCGACCGGCGTACGCCGGACCTCGACGGGATCGATCCAGAGCGCGACGCTGGCGAAGACCGCGAAGACCACGGCGGTCGCCGCCAGACCAACGCGCCGGCGCGCGCCAGTGTCCACCATCGTCACGCGGCGTCCTTGCGCGCGAGAAAGCTCAGGTCCACCTGCCCGGCGACGTGCCGCCGCCGCGGCCGCGACTCGCGGTGCAGGATGTCGTAGAGCTGCTCCATCTTCCGGACGAACGCCGTGATGTCATACGCCTCGGCCGTCTTCCGTGCGGCCGTGCCCAGGCGCGCGCGCTCGGCAGGCGCGTCAATCAGACGGATGATGCGGTCGGCCAGGGCCCGGGCATCGCGCCTCGGCACGATCAACGCGTCCACATCGGGCGTCAATACTTCCATCAACCCGTCCGCATCGGTCGCCACGATGGCGCGGGAGGCCGCAAGCGCTTCAAACACCGTGAGCGGCGTGCCTTCCCACAGCGAGGGGAACACCGAGAGATCGAACGCGACCAGCACACCGCGGACGTCCTTCACGAATCCACCGAACACAAACCGATCGCCAAGGTCGAGCCCGGCCGCCTGCGCCTTCAGGCTGTCGAGAAGCGGCCCCTCGCCGAAGAGGAAGAACCGCGCGTTCGGCCTGGCGTCCACCACCAGGCGCGCCGCGTCGACCAGATATTGATTCCCCTTGGAATCGTGGAGGCGCGTGACGGTGCCGATCACCACATCGCCCTGGGGCACGCCGAGCGCGGCGCGTGCGGCGGCGCGCTCCTCCGGCGTCACCGGCCGGCCGAACTCATCCAGGGGGGCGCCCAGATACACGACCTTGACCCGTTCGGGCCGCACCAGCCGCGCGCCGATGACAAACTCCGCGGTGCTCCTGGAGACGGCCAACGCGACGTCCGTG
>JANLHE010000317.1 GCA_024653875.1 Acidobacteriota bacterium | reverse complement strand
CTTGATCGCCTTTGGCCCGGCTGGTACGATGACCCCTCATGTCGAACCTGCCCGTCCGGCCTCCGGATCTAGCCATCGACGCGCGCAGCAAGGACGAGTCGCTCACCCAGGCGCTCTCGCGGATGCTGTCCGAGCACGATCGGGCGCTCCGCGCGTCCGAGGACGACCCGCACGTCACGGCGGTGCGCAGGTTGGAGGCCGTGGAGGCGCACTATGCGCCGTTCCCGGAGGCCACCGACCCGCGCCTGGTGAAGGCGATTGGCAGCCGCGGGATCACGCAGCTCTACACCCATCAGGCCGAGGCCATCGCCCACGCGATGGCCGGCCGCAACGTCGTCACCATCACGCCGACGGCGTCCGGCAAAACCCTCTGCTACAACATGCCGGTGATGGACGCGATCCTGAAGGACCCGTCCACGCGCGCGCTGTATCTGTTTCCGACCAAGGCGCTGGCGCAGGACCAGCTCGTCGAGCTGCACCAGATGGCGGAGCTGGTGGGCGCCGAGGGGGGCGGCGACATCGGCGTGTTCACGTACGACGGCGACACGCCCCAGGACGCGCGCCGGGCGATCCGCGGCCGCGCCCACGTGGTGCTCAGCAACCCCGACATGGTGCACTCGGGGATCCTGCCGCACCACCCGCGCTGGGCGAAGCTGTTCGAGAACCTGAAGTTCGTCATCATCGACGAGCTGCACGCGTATCGCGGCGTGTTTGGCAGCCACCTGTCGAACATCCTGCGCCGCCTCCATCGGGTGTGCCGGCACTACGGATCGAACCCGACTTTCATTTGTTCGTCGGCGACGATCGCCAATCCGAAGGACCTCGCCGAACGGTTGACGGGACTGCCGTTTGAGCTGGTCGAGAAGAGCGGCGCGCCGCGCGGCGAAAAGTACTTCATCTTCGTGAATCCGCCGGTGGTGAATGCACAGCTGGGGATTCGCCGCTCGTATCTGGCCGAGACGCGCCGTGTGGCGATCGAGTTCCTGAAGCGCGGTCTGCAGATCATCGTGTTTGCACAGAGCCGGCTGTCCACCGAGATCCTGACGACGTACATGAAGGACGCGTTTGCCGGACCGCCGGGCGCCGCCGACGTCGTGCGCGGCTATCGCGGCGGCTATCTCCCGCTGCGCAGGCGCGAGATTGAGCGGGGACTGCGCAGCGGGGAGGTGCGCTGCGTGGTGTCCACGAGCGCGCTGGAACTGGGCATCGACATCGGCGCGCTGGACGTGGCCGTGATGGCGGGGTATCCGGGATCGATTGCGGCGACCTGGCAGCGCGCGGGCCGCGCGGGCCGTCGCTCCGGACGATCCGCCGCGGTGCTCGTGGCGTCAAGCGCCCCGATCGATCAGTTCGTCGCGCGCAACCCCGACTACTTCTTCGACGCGTCGCCGGAACACGCGCTCGTGAACCCGGACAACCTCCACATCCTGCTGGACCACGTGAAATGCGCGGCCTTTGAGCTGCCGTTCTCGTCCACCGAGACGTTTGGCGCGTTCAACGTCCAGGAGATGTTGTCGATCCTCAGCGAAGAGGGATTCGTGCAGCAGGCCGGCGACCAGTGGCAGTGGACCCACGAATCCTATCCGGCCGACGCGGTCAGCCTGCGATCGGTGTCGTCCGATAATTTCGTCATTGTCGACCTGACCAACGGCGAGCGGGTCATCGGCGAGACGGACTTCACCAGCGCGCCGTCGGTGCTGCACGAGAAGGCCATCTACATCGTCGAGGGGACGCTCTACCAGGTGGAGCGCCTGGACTTCGACAATCGCAAGGCGTTCGTCCGCGCGGTGGAGTGCGACTACTACACCGACGCGATCGATTACACGAAGGTGACGATCCTGGACGAAATGACGCCCGAAACGACCTCAGAGGTCGTTTTGCCTGAGCTCGCCAAAACGACCTCTGAGGTCGTTTCAGGCACCGCCCCCGCCCATCACGGCGAGGTCCACGTCGTGTCGCGCGTGGTCGGGTTCAAGAAGATCAAGTTCTACACCAACGAGAACATCGGGTCCGGTGAACTCGACCTGCCCGAACAGCAGATGCACACCTCGTCGTACTGGGTGACGATTCCGAGAGAGACGATGGAAGCGCTGCCGTACGGAATCGCGGATCGCCGAGACGGAGTGCTGGGATTGGCGTTCGCGATGAGGAATGTGGCGCCGCTGCTGCTGATGTGCGACAGCCACGACCTCGGTTTGTCGGTGGATGGTGTGACAACCGAGGAAGCGGCAAAGGCGGCCGGAACGGTGGCGCCGACGATTTTCATCTACGACAACTATCCAGGCGGGATTGGCTTCAGCGAACCGCTGCACGGCATGCACGACGACCTGATCGCGAAGACGCGCGAGCTGATCGAGGGATGTCCGTGCCGGTCCGGGTGTCCGTCGTGCGTCGGCCCCGAGGGCAATACCGGTCCCCTTGCCAAGACGGTGGCCAAGCATCTGTTGCAGTTGCTGTCGCCGCCGGCGGCGTAGGCCCTGATGAAAGACCTGGCCTCACGCCTCCGGGCGATTGTTCGCGACAACCGGCGCGAGCTGACGGTGGAGCCGCTCGAGATGGGACCGTCCGGCGCGTCGGAGCCGGAGGCCCTGGCCGCGATGGCGGCGGTCCTTGGCGGCACCGTCACCGGTGACGGCCGGGCGTCGTGCCTGGTGATCGACCGCGACTACGACGACAGTCATTACCATGGCCGCCGCAGGATCGACGCGTGCCGGGTGTCGCCGCGGGCGCCTGTCACGCTCTTTGAGCCGCGCCTGGCGCCGGTCACCGACTGGGCGTCGCGCATGGTGTTTTTCGACATCGAAACCACCGGCCTCAGCGGCGGCGCCGGCACCGTCGCGTTTCTTGTGGGCTGTGGGTGGTTCGAAGGCGGCGCGTTCCGCGTGCGGCAGTGGCTGATGACGGGACCCGCGGGCGAGCGCGTCCTGCTGGACGCCCTGGCCCGCGCGCTGGACGATGCGTCGCTGCTGGTGACGTTCAACGGCCGGACGTTCGACGTGCCGTTCATGGAGATGCGCTGGGCGTTCCATCGGCAGTCGAGCCCGGTGGAGGACCTGCCTCACTTTGACATGTTGCCGGCTGCGCGCCGGCTCTGGAGCCGGCGTGAGGACGATACAAGCTGCAGCCTCACGGCGCTGGAGCGATCGGTTCTCGGGTTTTACCGCGTGGGGGACGTGCCAGGATTCGAGATCCCGGCCCGGTACTTCCAGTTCCTTCGCAGCGGCGACGCGTCGGTGATTGCCGGTGTGCTCGAACACAACCGGCTCGACCTGGTGTCGCTTGCCGCGGTGACCGCGCATGCGTTGCGGCTGGCCGAAGATGGGCCGCAGTGGTGTCGCGAACCCAGCGAGCAGCTTGGCCTGGGGATCTTCTACGAGCGGCAGGGAGACGTGGACCTGGCGCTCAGCGCGTATGCGCTCGCTGGGGACGCGGATGATCGCGACCTCCGCGGCCGGGCGTTGGAGCGGCATGCGCTGTTGCTCAGACGGCATCGGCGCCACGACGAGGCGGTCGCGGCCTGGCAGCGCGTGTTGGACGGTGCCCGCCGGCCGTTCAGCGCCATTGAACGGCGCGCCGCCGAAGCGCTCGCGATTCATCACGAGCACCACGCGGGAGACCTGGATGCGGCGAAGCGGTACGCGGAAGTGGTCCGCGCGCAGGTGAGCGGCCGTCACATCGCCGATGTGGACCATCGGCTCGGCCGCATC
>JANLHE010000314.1 GCA_024653875.1 Acidobacteriota bacterium | reverse complement strand
AGGGCGTGGCGTCAGCCGCGCCGAACACCATCGACGCCAGCGCGACCAGCGCCGGCACGAACATCACGTAGCGCCGTTCGTTGCCTGAGTCGTGGACGATGAGTTCCACGAGGCCGACGAGCAGCCACAAAACCGCCAGCCGCTCGGCGGGATGTGCCACGCGCCACCGCGCGACGACGCTCACGCTCGCGGCCGCGCCGGCCAGCACCACGAGCCACATGCGTGTGAAGACGCCGTGGGTGAGCGGCAGCCACGTGGCGCGGTCCAGCAGCGCGCGCAGCGTGTATTCCGGCTTGCGCTCCACCGTCATGGCCCAGTTGTAGAACTGGAACTCGGTCCAGTACGGAATGACGAAGAAGGCGAGGGCCAGGAGGCTCGTGACGAGCAAGCCCAGGAGAATGGGGACACTGGGCAATGGGGCAATGGGGCAATGGGGCAATGGGGCAATGAGGCCCTGGTCGCGCTTGCGCGCCAGCCACCACGCAATCGCCAGCTCCAGCACGATGGCGCCGACAAAAAACGCGGCGGCGGCCTTGGTGAAGAACGCGAGCACCACGGCCATGCCGGTCACGACACCCCACAGCGGCCGTGCCGATGCCCTGGTGTAGGCGGCCCAGCCCACCACGATGAACATCGTCATCGTCGATTCCATGAGCGCGGCGCGGTTCCACATCACGAACGTGTAGCTGGTCGCCAGGAGCAGGCCGCCGAGCAGGGCGGCCCGCCGCCCCGCGACGGCCGCCAGACCCCACATCAACGCGAAAATCGCGATGAGACCCGAGGCAACGGGCACGGTGCGGGCCTGCCAGGTGCCCACGCCGAACGTCTCGAACGCCGCGGTCTCGAGCGCGGTGAACACCGGCGCGATGAACATGGGATTCCACTCGTCGGTGCGCCACACGCCCCACAGTGCCTGGTTGCGGGCGTTGTGGGTCCACGCGCCCTCATCGTGCCAGACGATGCCGACCGTGGTGATGGTGGGCGGGTCGGCGGTCAGCCACACGCCCCGCATCACGCCGGCGAGGACCAGGATGGCGGCACACAGGGCCAGGTGGCGGGTGAGGGGTGCGGCGGGCATCGGGAGCAACGGAGGTTGAATTATAGTGCTGGGGTGCTGATCCCTGCGGTGCCCCATCTGACGATGGTGGTGCCCACGTACAACGAGCGCGACCGGCTGGAGGAACTCGTGGTGGCGGTGTTTGCCGCCTGCGAGGCGCGAGGCGTGGCGCTCGAGATGGTCATCGTGGACGACAATTCACCGGATGGCACCGGCGCTCTGGCCGACGGACTGAAAGACAGGTTTCGCCTCCAGGTGGTGCATCGCGCCGGCAAACTTGGCCTGGGCACCGCGGTGGTTGAGGGGTTTCAGGTGGCGTCCGCGGCGACCGTCGGCGTGATGGATGCCGACTTCAGCCATCCGCCTGGGCTCGTGCCCGACCTCTATCAGGAATTTCACGACGAGGGCGCGGATGTGGTGGTGGCGAGCCGCTACGTGCCCGGCGGCTCGACGCCCGACTGGCCGCTGCGCCGCCGGGTGCTCTCGCGCACGGCGTGCCTGCTGGCGCGGGGGTTGTCACCGATCCGGGATGCGGCGTCCGGGTTCTTTCTGATCCGGCGCGACATCGCCCGCGGCACCCTGATCAAGGCCGGCGGGTTCAAGATTTGTCTCGAGTTGATCGTCCGCAGCGGCGCCTCGCGCCTGGTTGAGGTGCCGTACCGCTTTGATGATCGCGAACTGGGCGACAGCAAGATGAGCCTGCGCGAGGCCGCGGGGTATCTGGTGCAGCTGCGCGACCTGTACCGGCTGCGGCTCACCGGGCCGCGGCGCCCTCCGCACGTGTACTCGCGCGTGTCTGTCGGGACGGGCCCGGCGCGCCGATAAGCAGACAAGCCCGCGGACCCCACGCGGCGTCCTTACAATTATGACCTTGCGTTCCCTGATACTGATGTTGCTGGTTGTCGCGACCCCAGCGGCTGCGCAGACCGCGCCTCCGGTTGTGCCGCCGGCAGCCATTCCGGTCGAGGAGGCCGCCGTCCTCGCGCAGTACTGGGTCCTGTTGGCCGAGGGCAAGTACGATGAGGCCGCGCGGACGGTCGGGCAGGTCCTGAGCCGGTACCCGCGCAACGTGGCCGTGCTTTCGCTGGTGGTTGAAACCGATATTGCGAACGGCGGCGCCACGACCGCCCTCACCAGTTACGAGACATGGCTGGGGAACCGCTCCGTAGAGGAGCCCGGCATTC
>JANLHE010000313.1 GCA_024653875.1 Acidobacteriota bacterium | reverse complement strand
CTTGATGAAGTTGTAGGCGAAGTAGTTCAACGCCACCGCCGCCATGTGGTTTTCGATCTTCCGGCTGAATCCGTTCGACAGGCGCGTGTACCGGCGCATCGTCGTCCGCACGGTCCAGTTCTGGCGCTCCACAAAGCTCGTCGAGATGTGATCGGGGTCCGGGGTTCCGGTGATGACGCGGGGGATCGCGCCGATGCACTGCGCGGGCGAGTAGCGCCGTTCGTCGGAGGTATCTTCGCCGTAGACTTTAACCAACTGGGCGTAATCGACCTGGGCACCAAACGCGGATTCCCGCTTGCAGATAGGGCCGGAACTTGTCGGTGGTCATCTGAACGCGATACCTGAGACGCGAGGCAAGGTCCGCAATGAAGTCGCGGGCTTCCCCCGCTGACCGGCTGCCCACCATAGCGCACGGCACGAGCTTCGTGTCGGCGTCAATCGCCACCCAGAGCCAGACGGAGCCAGCACCCGCCACCTTGGACTTGATGTCTGCCGTGACGTTCTTCTGCTTGCAGTAGTTGAACGTCCAGAGTTCGTCCACCTGCAAGCGGCGGCAGGTCAGGTTGCGCATGACGCGATCCTGACAGTCAGCCGCCACGGCGCCCGCTTCCACCAGCAGGCGCGTCACGGCCTTCTTGGACACGCCCGTCATGCGGACGGTCGAGCGAATCGAGCAGCCTTCGATGAGGCAGTTGAGGACGTGGGCGCGGCGGGTGGCGTCAAGGCGATTCATGATGTGCCCATTATGCTAAAGCGGCTTTAGGTTACCAAGGCGAAACACCCAACGATCCTGCACCAACAGGTGCATACTTGCCAGTTTATAGGGTTAATGTGTATTATTACACCCGATGGACAAGCCTGAACGGGTGCCAAAGCCGACAAAGGGCAAGACGTCTGCTCCACGGGTGGAGGCCGTCGAGATTACTGGCCAGGAGCGGGACCGCCTGTTGGTCCTTGATGAAAGTCACTATTGCGAACTTAAGGCCATCGAAATCACTCCGGCCAAGCTGACACGGACACTTTCGGCCTTTGCCAACGCCAGCGGTGGAGAGATCTACATTGGAATAGCCGAAGAGCAGTTTTTTGGAACCAAGAATCGGCTGTGGCTAGGCTTCAAAGATCCAGAGGCTGCAAACGCGCACCTTCAGGTCATCGCCCAAATGTTCCCGCTTGGAGCCGAGTATTCGTACGAGTTCCTGCGGTCGCCTGGATCGGTCGGGCTGGTCCTTCACGTCACTGTCCAAAAGACCAATGACGTTACCTGTGCAAGTGATGGCCTCCCCTACATTCGCCAGAGCGCCCAGAATCTTCCGGCGAAGAGCAGCGCAGAACAGGAGCGCCTGCGCCTGGACAAGGGAGTCCAGAGTTTTGAGCGCAACACCGTTGATGTTGATATCGACTTCGTGTCCGAATCCGAGGTGCTTGAGCAATTCGTGCGAGATGTGGTTCCGGCGTCAAAGCCGATGAAGTTCCTCCGATCACAAAGTCTGATCAAGTCGAGCAAGCCGCTCGTTGCGGCCGTTCTGTTGTTCTCGGACGAACCCCAGGCGGCATTGCCGAAAAGATCGGCAATAAAGCTGTACCGTTACGGCACGACCGCAGACGTCGGTACCAGAGAGACGCTGGTTGGCGACCCGCGCACGATTGAGGGGCCCCTGTACTCCCTGATTCAGTCGGCGGTGTATCAAACTGTTTCTATGGTGGAAGGAATCAAGAAGCTCGGTCCTAAGGGACTGGAGCCCGTCACCTACCCACAAGAGACACTGCATGAAATTGTGACGAACGCAGTTCTCCATAGGGACTACAGCATTGCTGCCGATATCCAGATTCGCGTTTTTGATAACCGGGTTGAGGTCGAGAGCCCCGGCGTGCTGCCGGGGCACGTAACCATCAAGAACATGCTCGATGAGCAATTTGCACGAAATGGCGCTCTCGTGCGGTTGATCAATAAGTTCCCGAACCCCCCAAACAAGGACGTGGGCGAAGGGTTAAACACCGCGTTTGAAGCCATGAAGCGGCTACGCCTTAAGCCTCCTGTTGTCCAGGAAACTCGAAGCTCACTTGTTGTGCAGATTAGGCATGAGCCGCTGGCGACGCCGGAACAGTCTGTGATGGATTATCTGGAGAACCACTCCGAAATCACGAACAGAATTGCCCGCGAGCTTACCGGCATCCGTTCGGAGAACTCCATGAAGGAGGTCTTCTATCGACTTCGGGACACTGGGGTTATTGCCATGGTTCCCGATAGGAGCCAAGCGCGCGCGGCTTGGCAGAAAGTAAGACATGGAACGGTGGCCGGCCAATGAAAAAAGCAGCAGCCCTGGCGACTCCATGTCTGCCGACCGCTGGGGCTAAGAACGAAGGGCCGCACCCTCTGCGCTCGCGAAGCAGCTGAGGGAACGGCCCGTGGCTGGCAGCGTGAACCGTCTGCGCCTAACCGAATGGTACCCGATTGCGCCTGGCCTGTGTTAGGACTGGACCGGGCGTTTCGTCGCCCACCGTGCGGCGGCGGCCTTGACGGCAATCGCCTTGCGCTGTTTCTCCGGCATCTGCATCCGCTTGGCCCCGCTCACCTTCCCACCCTTCGCCCCCAGGGCCTTCATGTGCTCCCGGTACTGGGTCTGGAAGTCCGCCGGGGCTGCCGGGTCCACTGACCAGGGCTTCACCCCAATCTCGGCCATCGCAAGATGTTGCTCCATCTGCTGACGCGCCCTAGTCATGGGGTCGGAGGATCGACGTTTCGCGGTGCCTTTGCTTGTGCCCTTCTTAACCGGCTTTGGCATTCCTCATGGTCGCACGTAACCGCCCGTGTTTCCGATGCATACCGAGATTCTTTTATGCAAAGGGACCCACTACCGAACCGCCGGTTTGATTGACATTTCTGCACAGGATGTCTATGATTTCGGTTTGCCGTCCTTTGGATCCGGCTGAAAGGGAAGCATGGGCACGTTTACCCCCTCTGCCAAGACCGTTAACAGGCAGTGGCACATTATCGACGCAAGCGGGCTGGTCCTGGGGCGCATCGCGACCCAGGCGGCACGATTGCTGCAGGGCAAGCACAAGGCGGAATGGACACCCTTCCTTGATCGCGGCGATCACGTCATTGTGATTAACGCCTCGAAGGTCAAGTTGACGGGCAAAAAGGAAGAACAGAAATTGTACCGCTACCACAGCGGTTACGAGGGCGGCCTTCGTGAGGAGCGGGCGAAGATCGTCCGCCAGAAGGACTCCCGGCGGATCATCGAGGAGGCCATTCGCGGCATGCTCCCGAAGACCAAGCTCGGATCGGCGATGTATACGAAGTTGAAGGTGTACGCCAACGGCGAACACCCGCATGCGGCCCAGCAGCCGCGCAAGCTCGAGGTAGCGTAACGTGGCAGCAGCAACGCAGTTCTACGGCACGGGTCGCCGCAAGACCTCAACCGCACGCGTCTTCCTTCGTCCCGGCACCGGGACCATCACCGTCAACGAAAAGCCCGTCGAAGTGGCCTTCCCCACTGAGACACTCCGTCTCGTGATTCGGCACCCCCTGGTGACGACCGCCACGACCGAGCAGTTCAACGTGGTGGCCACCACCGCGGGCGGCGGCGTGGCCGGCCAGGCCGGCGCCCTCCGGCTGGGCATCGCGCGCGCCCTGCTCGAGTTCAACGAGGAGTTGCGTTCGCCGCTCCGCAAGGAAGGTCTGTTGACGCGCGACCCGCGCGGCAAGGAACGCAAGAAATACGGCCAGAAGGGCGCGCGCAAGCGCTTCCAGTTCAGCAAGCGGTAATGACTATGATTCAGGAGACGAGGCAGTCTTGAGTGCGATTGCAATGAAGGACCTGCTCGAAGCGGGCGTCCACTTCGGCCACCAGACCAAGCGCTGGAACCCGAAAATGAAGCCCTATATCTTCGGCGAACGGAACGGCATCTACATCCTTGACCTTGGGCGCACCGCCAAGCTCTACAAAGAGGCCGCGCAGTTCGCGACCAACACGGCCGCCCAGGGCGGCACGTTCCTCTTCGTTGGCACCAAGCGCCAGGCGCAGGACGCCGTCGCGGAAGAAGCGCAGCGCTGCGGCATGTTCTACGTGAACCAGCGGTGGCTCGGCGGCCTGTTGACCAACTTCTCCACCATTCAGCGTTCGCTGGGCCGGTTGCGGGAACTGGAGGCCATGGTCACCGACGGCCGGTACGACACGTTGTCGAAGAAGGAGATTGCCCGCCTCGACAAGGAGCGCCGCAAGCTCGCGAAGAACCTGGACGGCATCCGCGGCATGAGCCGCCTGCCCGATGCGCTCTTCATCGTCGACACCCGGAACGAACAGATTGCCGTGGACGAAGCGCGCAAGCTGAAGATCCCGGTGATGGGCGTGGTCGACACCAACTGCGACCCCGATCAGGTGGACTTCGTCATCCCCGGGAACGACGACGCCCTGCGCTCCATCCGGCTGTTTGCCGCCGGGATCGCGGACGCCATACTGGCGGGCCGCGGCATCGCGGAATCCGCGTCGGCCGAAGAAATGCCTGCGGCGCCTGCCAGGTCGGAAGACGAGGCGCCCGCGGCTACCCCCACCGCCTCGGTGTAAGGGTCGGAGAGTTCCGGAGAAACGCCGGCCTTCGAGGCCGGCGTTTTATTTGTACTGCCCTTCGGGGCACCAGTTCGTATCGAGGAGAATCATGGCCGTTGAAATTACCGCAGCATTGGTGAAGACCCTCCGCGACCAGACCGGCGCGGGCATGATGGAATGCAAGGCCGCGCTCAAGGAGGCGGACGGCGACCTCGAGGCCGCCACGACGATCCTGCGCAAGCGCGGGCTGGCCCAGGCCGCGAAGAAGTCCGGCCGCACCGCGTCGGAAGGCGTCGTCAGTTCCTACATCCACATGGGCGGCAAGATTGGCGTGCTCGTGGAGGTGAACTGCGAGTCGGACTTCGTGGCCCGCACGGATGATTTCCAGGCGCTGGTGAAGGAAGTGGCGATGCACATCGCCGCCGCCAGCCCGCTGTACGCCCGTCGCGAGGACGTGCCCGGGGCCGTGCTCGAGAGTGAACGCGCGATCTACCGCGCGCAGATGGAGAGCTCGGGCAAGCCCGCCAACGTGCTCGACAAGATCATCGAGGGCAAGATCAACAGCTACTACGAGCAGTTCGTACTGCTGGATCAGCCGTCGATTCGCGACCCCAAGGTGACCATCGGCCAGGCGGTCACCGCCGCGATCGCGAAGCTGGGCGAGAACGTCTCCATCCCCCGCTTCGCGCGCTTCAAGCTCGGCGGCCAGTGAGCGCCGGGCCGCTATCAGGACGGGACGCCTCGATTGGGGCGCCCCGTCGTTTTTTGGCGCACAAGTAGACGCTATAATCGTTAGTCGTGCCTGCCCCTGCCTACACTCGCGTCCTCCTGAAACTCTCCGGTGAAGCCCTGATGGGCGAACAACCGTTCGGCATCGACCCCGAGGTCGCGACGCAAGTCGCGCGTGAAATCGGCGAGGTGCAGGCCATGGGCGTGCAAATCGGCGTCGTCATCGGCGGCGGCAACCTGTTTCGCGGCCTGGCGGCCAGCGCCAAGGGCATGGATCGGGCCACGGCCGACTACATGGGCATGCTGGCCACGGTCATCAACGCCCTGGCCCTGCAGGACGCCCTTGAAAAAATCGGCGTCGTCACGCGCGTCGCGGCGGCCATCGAGATGCGCGCCGTCGCGGAGCCGTTCATCAGGCGCCGCGCCATCCGTCACCTGGAGAAGGGCCGCGTGGTGGTGTTTGCCGCCGGCACGGGCAACCCCTACTTCACCACCGATACGGCGGCGGCCCTGCGCGCGATGGAAATGCGGTCGGAGGTCATCCTCAAGGGCACCAAGGTGGACGGCATCTACACGGCCGACCCCATGACCACGCCCACGGCCACGCGGTACGAATCGCTGTCGTACCTGGAAGTGCTGGAGCGCGGGCTCAAGGTGATGGACGCCACCGCGATCTCGCTGTGCATGGACAACAAACTGCCGATCATCGTGTTTCGGCTGCGCGACGCCGGTAACCTGCGCCGGGTCATCATGGGGGAACCCGTGGGGACCACGGTGCGCGCCTGACCTGACTGTTTTTCCCTGGATACCCACATGGATGTCACCGATCTCAAAGGACTGAACGCCGAAGTCATCGCCCGCATGGATGCCGCCATCGAACACGTGCGCAAGGAACTGAGCGGCCTGCGCACCGGGCGCGCGTCAATCTCCATCCTCGACTCGGTCAGCGTCGAGGCGTACGGCTCGCTGATGCCGCTGAACCAGGTCGCGCAATTGTCGGTACCCGAACCGTCGCTGATCGTGGCGCAACCGTTCGACACCTCCCTGCTCTCGGCCATCGAACGCGCCGTGCAAAAGAGCAACCTCGGCTTGAATCCCTCGTCCGACGGCAAGGTGGTGCGCCTCCCCATCCCGGCGCTCACCGAGGAGCGGCGCAAGGAAATGTCCAAGCTCGTCCACAAGTACGCCGAAGAAGGCCGTAACGCCGTCCGCCAGGTGCGGCGCGATGCGAACGAGAGGTTGAAGAAGTTCCTCAAGGACCACGCCATCTCGGAAGACGATGAACGGCGCGGACTTGACGATGTGCAGAAGATCACCGACCAGAAGATCGGCGCGGTCGACGAGCTGCAGAAGAAGAAAGACATCGACCTGCTCGGTAAATAGCCGTGTCGAGCTACTTCACGCACCTCGAATGCTCGGTGCCCTGTGGCGCGCCGGCTACCGATCCCCGCACGGTGCAACACCTGTGCGTGTGCGGCGCGCCCCTGATGGCGCGCTACGATCTGGCCGCCGCGCGCGGCTGGTCGCGCGACTCGCTGGCCGGGCGCGTCGCGTCGATGTGGCGGTACCACGAGGTGATGCCGCTGCTCGATGACGAGGCGCCCGTGACCCTGGGCGAAGGCTGGACGCCGATGGTGCCGGCCCCGCGGCTGGGCGCCGCGCTCGGCCTCTCCCGCCTCTTCATCAAGGACGAGTCGCTGAACCCGACGAACTCGTTCAAGGCGCGCGGCCTGTCCGCGGCCGTGACGCGCGCCGCTCACCTCGGCGCCACCGTTCTGTCCATTCCGACCGCCGGCAACGCCGGCAACGCGCTGGCCGCGTACGCCGCCCGCGCGGGCATGGACGCGCGCGTGTTCATGCCGCGCGACGTGAAGACGCCGTTCATCCGCGAGTGCGAACTCTACGGCGCCCACGTGACGCTGGTCGACGGACTCATCACCGACGCCGGCCGCGTCGCGGCCGAGACCGGCACGCCCCTTGGCTGGTACGACGTCTCGACGCTCAAAGAGCCGTACCGCATCGAGGGCAAGAAGACGATGGGCTACGAGGTCGCCGAGCAACTCGGCTGGACGCTGCCCGACTGGATCATCTATCCCACCGGGGGCGGCACCGGCATGGTCGGCATGTGGAAGGCGTTCGCGGAGATGTCGGCGCTGGGCTGGATCGATCCCGTGAAGCGCCCGAAGATGGTGACCGTGCAGGCCTCCGGCTGCGCGCCGATCATCCGCGCGTTTGAGGCAGGCGCCGAGAAGGCCGCGCCGTGGGAGAACGCGCACACCGTGGCCGACGGCTTGCGGGTGCCGCGCGCGATCGGCGACTTTCTCGTCCTGCGCGCGGTGCGTGACAGCGGCGGCGCCGCCGTGGCCGTGGACGACGCGGACATGGTCGCGGGGATGCTGGACATCGGCCGCCTCGAGGGCGTGAGCGCGGCGCCTGAAGGGGGCGCGGCCCTCCACGCGCTGCGCACGCTCATCGCGTCGGGACGGGTGGCACCCGACGACTCGGTCGTGCTGTTCAACACCGGCGGCGCCTTGAAATACCTGGACGTGCTCGAGACGCGCTGATGATCGGGTTGTTGTTCACCGGCGGCACCATCTCCATGCGGATCGACCCGGCGACCGGTGCGGCCGTGCCCGCGCTGGGCGCGGCGGAGATCCTCGAGCAGGTACCCCAGCTGCAGGCGGTCGCGGACGTCGAGACCGAAGACTTCTCGCGGCTGCCGGGCCCCCACGTGACTCCCGACCAGATGTGGCGGCTCGCCCGCCGCGCCGCCGCGTGGCTGGAGCGCCCGGACATCGACGGCCTGGTCATCACCCATGGCACCGACACGATCGAGGAGACCGCGTACCTGCTCGATCTGGTGCTCACCTCCGACAAACCTGTGGTGCTGGTCGGCGCGATGCGCACGGTGTCCGACCCGAGTTGGGACGGCCCCGCGAACCTGCTCGCCGCCACCCGCGTGGCGGCCTCTCCCGGCGCCCGTGGCCAGGGCGTGCTGGTGGTGATGGACGACCACATCATCACCGCGCGTGACGTGCGGAAGGTGCACACCGAATCCCACGGCGCGTTTGCGGCGCCTGAATTTGGTCCGCTCGGCGTCGTGGATGGCGGCGTGGTGCTCTTCCGCCGCCAGGCGTGCCCACGGCCGGCCTGGCGCGACAGCCGCGCGGATGTGGGCCTGCGGGTCGGGCGCCTGGAGACCCGCGTCGGCTTGCTGCAGGCGTACACCGGCATTCCGGCCGCGCTTGTCGACGCCCACGCCGGCGGCGACACGCAGGGACTGGCAATCGTCGCGTTCGGGCGCGGCAACGTGCCGCCGGCGCTGGTCCCCGCCGTCGCGCGGGCCGTTGATCGAGGCGTGCTCGTCACGGTGTCCTCGCGGTGCCTGTCGGGCCGGGTATCTGCGCGGTACGGATACGAGGGCGGAGGGCTGCAGTTGGCGAACGCGGGCGCGTTACTGGTGGGCGAACTGTCCGGCGCCAAAGCGCGCCTGCTCCAGATGGCGGCGCTGGGCGGGACCCGCGACCGCGCCGAGGCTGCCGCGATCATGCGGGCGGCTACAGCCTGAGCATGGCCGCCGCGGCTTTCCGCGCGCGCACCTTCCGGCGGTTGATCAGCGGGTAGATCCACATCCACATCCCGCTGCCCCACAGGAACAGCAGCACCAGCCCGGACGGCAGCACGATCCCCAGCTTGACCCAGTCGCCGTAGATCGACCCGTCGTGAATCGTCTCAATCCAGTCGCTGCGGCGATACGCGACCTGCAACACCTGCCCGGTGCCCAGATCGACCTGCACTTCGTAGCCGTTCTGCAAGGTGGCTTTCGCCACGCCGCGGTCCGGCCGCACGTCCAGGCGCTTGATGTCGTCCCACCCGTTCACCGCCACATGGGGATGTTGCGTCTCGCGGACCGCCTTCAGGATGCCGGACAGTTCGATCACCGGCGCCGTCACCGTCCCCCGGTGCTCGACCGGCTGCACCCACGACCAGTGCTTCTTCATCTGCAGGAACAGCCCGGTCACGATCACGGCGAGGATGGGAACCGCCACGACGGCCGCCCCCCAATAGTGCAGTTTTCGGTTCAGAACATTGCCGGACATGTAGTCGGGTGATCGTACGCAGGGGCCGCCTACTACTACCAGACGTAAGAGGTCCTGAGGTCCTGAGGTCCTGAGGTCCTGAGGTCCTGGGGTCCTGGAGTCCTGGGTACGGAGGCCCCGGGCTTCAGCCCGGGGCGTGCGGCACGGGCTAAAGCCCGTGCCCTCCATCTGCAGAGTTCTGAAACGCGCCGTCAGTCGCCGAAGCAGATGCCAACGTGCTTGGCCGTCCGGACGATGTCGGAGTCCGGTGGCACGTTGCGCGTGCGGCCCACCACGCTGGCGATGGGCACCGCCACCACGTTGGGCGAATGCAGCGCGGTCATGACGCCGAAGTGCCCGGCCTGCAGGAGCTCCACGGCGTAGCTGCCAAAACGCGTGGCCAGCACGCGATCGTAGCTGGTGGGCGTGCCGCCGCGCTGCAGGTGCCCGAGCACCACGTGCCGGCACTCCTTGCCCGTCAGCGGCTCCAGGGCGCGCGCGATCTGTTCGCCAATCCCGCCCAGCCGCTCCATGCGATCCGGCGTGCCCGCCGTCTGAAGCACACGGCCGCCGCCGGCCGGATGCGCGCCTTCGGCGGCCACCACGATGCTGAAACGCGCGCCCCAGCGTTCGCGCGCGCGGATGTGCTCGGACACGCGATCGAGGTGATACGGCAACTCGGGAATCAGGACGACGTCGGCGCCGCCCGCCATGCCCGAGTGCAGCGCAATCCACCCGGCGTAGCGCCCCATCACCTCCACGACCATCACGCGATGGTGCGCCTCGGCGGTCGAATGCAGGCGGTCGATCGCCTCGGTGGCAAAACTGACGGCGGTGTCGAAACCAAACGTCATCGTCGTCTCGACGATGTCGTTGTCGATCGTCTTGGGCACGCCCACCATCGGCACGCCGCGCTTCTGCAGCTCGTAGGCGATGGCCAGCGTGCCGTCGCCGCCGATGACCACCAGCGCGTCAAGGCCGAGCTTGTGGAAGTTCTCGACGCAGCGATCGGAGTAGTCCACGGGACCGTCCGCCGTGTCCAGCGGGTACGCAAACGGATTGCCGCGGTTGGTCGTGCCCAGAATGGTCCCGCCCAGGCGCAGGATCCCGGTGACATCGCGCGGGGTGAGCGGACGCGATCGTTCCGGGTAGATCAGGCCGTCGAAGCTGTCTTCGAGACCGACGCACTCGATGCCGGCGTTGAAGGCGGACTTGACGACGGCGCGAATGACCGCGTTGAGGCCGGGCGCGTCGCCCCCACCCGTGAGGATGCCGATACGGCGAACTGGTGTGGACATGGTGCGTACTGACGGATCAATCGAGATCGAAATCGCGCGTGGGTTTGGAAATCGGTTCGTCGCGCGCCTGCTTCAACGCGTCCTCGAACCGCCGGGAGAGCACGTCGCCGCGCGTGCGTTCGGCCTGCACGGACTGTTCGAACAGCGCCTCGCGGCGCGCCTGTTCCTCCGCCAGGATGCGCTGGGCCTCGTCGAGCACCGGCTTGTCGGCACGCTCCGGCACCACATGGCGCAGCACGCGCTTCAGGCCCTCATCGATAACCAGCGTGCTCTGGCAGCACGGACACGTGACTTCGAATTCGGTGCGGAGGCGACCCATCGGACTATCATAGGCCCATGACCCGTGTGCGCTCCATCCTCCAGCTCCCCTGGTTGGTGATCACCACGGCGATCGTGGCGGCCTCGTGCGGCGGCGGGAGCGGCGTTCGCACGGTCACGCCCGCACCGGCGCCGGCGACCGGCGTCCCCGCCGCGACGCCTGGGCAGCCCGTGCAGGGACCACCCCAGGGACAGGCGGTTGAAGTCGCGCAGCGGCCGGTGGACGCCCCGCCCGTCCTGACCGGGGAGATGGCCGGCCGGGTCACCGATGCGGTGTCACAGCGCCCGTTGGCGCGCGCGCGCGTCATCCTCACGGCCTCCCACGACGTCCTCGCGTTCAACCGGGTGCTCATTACCGACGAGGACGGCCGCTTCCACTTCACGGAATTGCCGGCCGGTGACTCATTCGTGCTGACGGCCAGCAAGACCGGATACGCGGCGCGACGCGCCGGCGAGATGCCGCCGTTGTACCAGCCGGTGCCGATGCGCCTGGCCACCGGTGAGATTCGCGGGAAGGTGGACGTGGCGCTGACGCCGGCCGTGCTTATCGCCGGGCGCCTGCGCGATGCCGACGGCACGCCACTGGCCAGCGGGCTGGTCGAGGCGTCACGCGCGGTCTTCGAGGGCGGCAGGCGGACGCTCGTTCCGGTGGCCGACGCCATCACCAACGACCGCGGCGAGTTCCGCGTGGTCGGCCTGGCGCCCGGCCAGTATTACCTCAGCGCCCGCGACCCGGTGTTTGTCGGGGTGGCCGATGCCACGGGCCCGCTCACCTACCCGGAAACGTTTTTTCCGGGCGTGCTCTCGCCCGATGACGCCACGCGCCTCACGCTTGACGCGGGCACGCCGCCTGCCACGGTGGACTTCACCGTGCAGACCGGCACGCCGCTGCGCGGCACGCCGGTGGAGGGCGCCGAGACCCCGGCACCGGGCACCTCCTCGATCATGGGACGCATCACGGCACTGGGGACCGGCGGCCCCGTGGCCAGGGCGCGCGTCCGGTTGTCCACGCCGGGCGGCCCCCTGACCGCGCCGCGCGCGACCCTGACAGATGCCGACGGCCGGTACCGCTTCGACGATCTGCCTGCCAGCGAAGGCTACGTGGTCACCGCCAGCAAGTCCGGCTACGCCGCGCGCGGGTTCGGAGAGGGCCCGCCGGCGAAGCCCCCCACACCCATCGCGCTGGCGGACCACGTGCGGATGGAGACGGTGGACATCGTGCTGGTGGACGAAGTGCTCATCACCGGCCGCGTGCATGATGAAGACGAGACGCCGTTTGCCGGCGCCCTGGTGGAGGCGATGCGCCCGGTATTCAGCGGCGGCCGGCGCACCATGGTGACGGTCGCGGAAGCCATGACCGATGAACAAGGCGAGTTCCGGCTGACCGGACTGCCCCCCGGCCAGTACTACCTCAGCGCCTTCGATCCCGCCTATGCTGACGTGGGAGACGCCCATGGCCAGCTGTTTTATTCGCCGACGTTTTACCCCGGGGGCGTGTTTCCGGACGAAGCGGTGCGCATCACGCTGGACGCGTTCAACCCGGCGGAAGCGCTGACGTTCCGCCTGCACATCATCACCCCGACGCGCGTCACCGGCATCCTGACCACCCGCCCGGACCCCAGCGGGGTCCCCCGGCCCCTGATGGCCGCCGCGGTCACGATGAGCCCGCAGCGCAATGACCAGTTCTCGCTGTTCACGCTGACCGAAGCCGGCATGCAGCCGAACGGGGGCTTCGTGTTCTCCAACGTGCCCCCAGGCCGCTACCGGGTGCAGGCCAGCGGCGAGACTGAACGGGAAGGCGTCCACCTGTTTCAGACGTTCACACTTGAAGTCCGCGGCGCCCAGCAGTCGATCGGCCGGCTGTTCTTGTTCCGTGGCGCAGTGGTGTCCGGGCACATCGAGTGGGAAACGTCCACCGGGCGGGTGCCGCCCTCGCGTGAGCACATCTTCGTCCGGGCGCCGATGGCCGATGGCAACCCGTTCGGCGACTCCATGAGCGGCAAAGTGGGCACCGATGACACGTGGCAGATTCACGGAGTGATGAACGGCGACCACTTCCTTCGCGTCGAAGGCCTGCCCGAGGGCTGGCAGGTCAAGCGCGTCGAGTATCAGGGGGGCGACATTACCGATATTCCGTTCACGTTCGAGTATGGCGAGTCCAACCCCGGATTCAGGATCGTGGTCACCGATCGGATCTCGCGCGTATTCGGCTGGGTCACGCCCCGCGGCCGCGATGATCTGCAGAGTTACGCGGTGGTCGTGTTCCCGGTGAACGCCGTGCATTGGCGCCCGGCCAGCCGGTACACGCGCATCACGTATCCCGATGCCCGCGGGCACTATGAAATCAGCGGGCTGCCGCCGGGGCAATACCTGGTCGCGGCCACGCGTGATGTCGACGAGAGTGACCTGGGCGACCCCGCGGTGTTTGACACCCTGAGCCGCATGCCGAACGTGCTGAGCTTCCGGCTGGACGAAGGTCGCGGGTGGCGCGTCGACCTCTCACCGGTGATCCGGCCGCGGCGGGAGCCCTGACGTGAATCTCAGGGTGGTCACCTACAACATCCACCGGTCGCGCGGGATGGACCGCCGCACCCAGCCGGCCCGGATCGCCGACGTGCTGGCGTCGCTCGACGCCGACGTCATCGCGCTCCAGGAAGTGATCGGCCCGAGCGGATCGGGGCCGGGCCACGCCGAGATCATCGGCGCCGCGCTGGGCATGGGGTGGATCATGGCGCCGGTGCGCGAGCTGCGGCAGCATCAGTTCGGCAACATGATTCTGAGCCGCTTCCCCATGTGGGATCACGCGCAGCACGACCTGTCCTGGAAGACCTGCGAGGAACGCGGCGCCCAGCGCGTGGCGGTGGATGCCGGGGCCGGCACGCTGCAGGTCTACAACGCGCACTTAGGCACCGCCCTGCTCGAGCGCCGCTATCAGGCCGCCCGGCTGGCCGCCTGGGTGGACGACCGGCGCGTGGCCGGGCCCAAGCTCCTGTTTGGCGACTTCAACGAGTGGTCGCGGCCGCTGGCCACCGACATCCTCGCCAAACGGCTCGAGAGCATCGACCTGTTTCCCTACCTGAAACGGCGCCGGACCTATCCCGGGTTTTTCCCCCTGCTGCACCTGGACCACATCTACTACCAGGGCCAGATCGAGGTCCGGCAGGTTTCACTGCCGCGCACCCGCATGGCCCTGATGGCTTCCGATCACCTGCCCCTGGTCGCCGACCTGAAGATCACGTTCTGAGGGGCTTGACTTGGCTGGTATCAAAGTGATATCACTTTGATACCGTAGGAGGGCCCATGATTCGTGAACAGGTGCGTTCGACGTTGTCTGGCTGGCTGATGGTTCCCGTGATCCTGATTGGCTTTGGAGGCGCCCTCTGGGGCCTCGTGGCGGAGGCCAGGAGCTTTGAGAGTTCGCCGGCGCTGATGATCGCCTGGGCGCTGGTCCTGGTCGTGCTGAGCGTCTTCCTTGGCGGATTTTTCGTGGTCAATCCCAACGAAGCCAAGGTGCTGACGCTGTTCGGCAAGTACTCGGGCTCGGTCAAGCGGGATGGCTTTCATTGGGCCAATCCCCTGCTGACCAAGCGGCACATCACGCTGCGCGTCCGGAACTTCGAGAGCTCGCAGATCAAGGTCAATGACCTTGAAGGCAACCCCATTGAAATCGCGTCGGTCGTGGTGTGGAAGGTGACGGAAACGGCCGAGGCCTGCTTCGAGGTGGATAACTACGAGCACTACGTCAAGGTGCAGAGCGAGGCGGCGGTGCGCAACCTCGCCACGCAGTATCCGTACGACGCCTACGAAGACCATCACAAGTCGCTGCGGGGCAACACGGCGGAGATCGCGGGCCAGCTCAAGCTCGAAGTGCAGGAACGGCTGGCCAAGGCCGGCGTCGAGGTGCTGGAAGCGCGCATCAACCACCTGGCCTACGCCCCGGAAATCGCCTCCGCGATGCTCCAGCGGCAGCAGGCCGGCGCGATCATCGCCGCGCGACAGCGCATCGTGGAAGGCGCCGTGGGGATGGTGGAAATGGCCCTGGACCTGCTCTCCCAGCGCGGCGTGGTGACGCTCGACAACGACCGCAAGGCGGCCATGGTCAGCAACCTGCTGGTCGTGCTCTGCGGCGACCGCAACCCGCAGCCGGTCGTGAACACCGGCACGATCTACCAATAACGGGATGGCCGGACGCTGATGGCGGATCGCAAACCATTCCTGCTTCGCATGGATCGTCAGGTCCTGGACGCCCTGCAGCGCTGGGCGAACGACGACCTGCGCAGCCTGAATGGCCAAATCGAATTTGCGCTGCGCCGCGCGCTGCAGCAGGCGGGACGCCTGCC
>JANLHE010000307.1 GCA_024653875.1 Acidobacteriota bacterium | reverse complement strand
TACAGCGCGAGCCAGGGAAGAAGAAACCCGCTCGACCACCCGAGCCACACATAGTGATATGTCATCCCTGTCACCCTCCACGCACCGACCCACGGTACGAGGCTGCGATCAACTTCAGAGCAGTCGTTGGATAACGCTCGCCGCCCGTTCGAGAATGCGCTGGACCCACGGCCGCTGACGGAAACGCACGAGTGCGATCTCCTCCGCGTGATTCAGATCATCGAGAAAGACGGCGTTCATCTGTTGCCCGATCTTCTCATCCAGAACCATCAGCGTCGATTCGTCGTTGAGGGTCAGCGACCGATTATCGAAGTTGATCGACCCGATGGTGGCCCAGACGCCGTCCGCCACGAATGTCTTGGCGTGAAGGGTCGTCGGCTGCCACTCGTAGATGCGGACGCCGGCTTCCAGCAGCGGCTCATACTGCGCGCGACCCGCCACTCGGACGGTTCGCACGTCGGTGCGGGGACCGCCCGTCAGCACACGAACGTCCACGCCGCGTCGCGCTGAATCGGCCAGGAGCCCGACGAAGTTGTCATCGGGTGCGAAGTAGGAATTCGTGATGTACAACGTCCTCCTCGCCCCAGCGATGGTCATCGCGAAGAAGCGCTCGGCGGCGGTGCTTCCCATTGTGGGCGTCGCGTAGAGAAGCCCGGCGAGTACCGAGTCGCCGTCGCCGTCTCCGACGGTCGCACGCCCACTGAACAGCGTGCCTGTCGCTTCCGCCCACGCCGCTGCGAATGCGGCCTGGAGTTGCCGGACAGCCGGACCTTCGAACCGGACGTTGGTCTCCCGCCAACTGCCGTTGGTGCGACCGTCTCCGAGCCACCGGTCGTCGATGCTGAAGCCGCCGGTCCATCCGATGCGCCCATCGACCACGATGCCACGGACATGGGATCGATTCTGCGCCATGTGCAGGGTCGACAGCCGTAGAGGGCGAAACGGGACGACAACGACACCGGCAGCGCGAAGCGCGCCCTGGTGATCAGATGGCATTCCCTGAAATCCGAAGGCATCGTACAGCAGGAAGACCTTCACACCCGCCGCCGCGCGTTCCGCAAGCACTTGGCGGAGCGTGTCGGCGACCCGACCGTCCTGGCCGAAATATAACTGCAACGTAATCGACTGGCGCGCCGACCGAAGATCGTCCCAGAGCCGCGCGAACGTGCCATCTCCGTTGAGAGCGACCTCAACCTGTCTCGCCGGGAGGAGCACGGCCCCGGTGAGCATCGCGACGCTGAGCGGGAACTGAGGCTCGCCCGGCGCCACCGGAGTGCCATCGGCCCCGACGCCCTGAACATGTCGGACGGAAGTGCCACGCGATACGTGCTGAACCCCGATGAGCGCGGCGAGCGCCACGGCGAGCACAAGCGCCCAACGGCCAATCCTCGCGAGAGAGGGGCGCACACGCGTCCGGATCATGACGTAGAGATCATCTCCGCGCGTTGAACACGTTGTACAAGGGCACCCAGATCAGCGTGAAATACCAGCCGTAACCGTAGCTTTCGACGAGGCCGAGCAGGAAGCTCGACCAACTGATCCAGGTGAACCCCGGGAGCAGGGCCTGCCAGCTTCGGTACATGACCATCTGGGGGAACAGGAGGTCGAAGCCGACGCAGAGTACGAACGTAATGGCCAGAAACAGGCTCGTGGCGTGGCCGAATGCTGAAAGGGACAGGCCGGGCTTTATCGCAGGTGTCATAGGGCTCCTCCATCTTCTCTATGGGCTGAGGCGTACTGGTCGGGATTGGCTTCGAACGTGTCCAAGCAGGCCCGCGAGCACAGCCGGTACCCGCGGCCGGCGTGCGTCACGGTGTAGCCCTGGCCTGGCGCCACCTGCATGCGGCAGACCGGGTCGATCGCTCCGGTGACGTCCTGATGCCCGCCATGTCCGGCGGACCCACCGTGGCCGGCATGTCCACCTTG
>JANLHE010000304.1 GCA_024653875.1 Acidobacteriota bacterium | reverse complement strand
TCCGGCGACACGAATCACGAAGAGATCGCCCAGGCCCTGATCGAAGACCAGTTCGGCGGGCACGCGCGAATCCGAGCAGCCAAGGACAATCGCAAACGGTTCCTGCCCGTCCGCCAGCGCGCGCCGGCGCGTGCGCGTGGTCAGGTTGTCGTCGCTCCGGACCTCGGCGACAAACCGCCGGTTGCCTTCGCGCAGGCGCTCGAGCGCCTCGGCAGCGGGGATCACGGCGTCCTCGGCTTCTTCATGTGCGTCACACATGCCGGGACTGACGCTTTCGTCTCTCTGGTTTTGAGTTCAGCCATTGTGGTCCTTTACCGCCGCCGCCAGAAATCGACCGTGTCCCCCGGTGACCATCGGGTCCGGCTATTGTGTCACCTTGGCTGACGCCGGCGGCGGGTGCGGGCGCGGTCAGTCGCCGAACAGGCGTCTGGTTTGTGCGAGCGCCCGTGCGAAGTACGCCTCGGGCTCCTCGGGCGGGCACGCCAACTCGATCATGATCCAGCCGGCGAAGTCGGCGGCCTCGAGGCTCTCGCGAATGGCAGGCCAGTTGATGATGCCGTCGCCCGGCGGCAGGTGATCGTCCCAGTGGCCCCGGTTGTCGTGAGCGTGGACGTGAATCAGCCGGGGGCCCGCCACCTCGACGAAACGTTTCCAGTGTCCACCCAGCGACGTGTGGCCGGTGTCCAGGCAGACGCGCACCGACGGGTCCAGGTCATGCAGGAGCATCGCGAACTCGTCGGGGTGCCCCCCGATCAGGTGCGGCAATGGTGACTCGACGGCCAGTGTGACGCCGAGCGGCCGGCAGTTCTCGGCCAGCGTGGCCAGACTCTGCTTGCAGTCGGCCAACCGGGCGCCAGCATCGTGGCGATGCCGCTCCAGGTCGCTTGGATGGATGACCACGAGGCCGCCGCCCAGCTGCGTCACCGCCGAGGCCGCCCCGAGAATCGCGCCGATCGCCGCCGCGCGGTGATGCGGGTTGGGCTCGGCCAGATCAAGCAGCCCGCCGAACGGCGCGTGAATCGACACGACATGCAGCGGCTGGTCTTTCAGCGCGGTGACGAGCGCCTGGATCTGGCCGGGGTGCAGCGCGTCAAAATGCCGAGGGGGCGTGCTGACCTCGAGTCCCAACACGCCGCTGGCCTCGAGCGCCGGAAGCATGTCGAGTATCGGTCTGTCGGTGCATGCGCCCGTCGAGAGTCCGATCCTGCCGGTCATCTTCCGGAATCCTGGAGAGGGAGCATCCGCGCGAGGCGTTCGGCGTCATTACGGAGGTTGGCGGCGCACGCGCGTCCAGGGCACAGTCCCTTTTCCTGCGCGGAGACGCAGTTGAAGTCGATCAGCCGATCGGCGCCGCTCGCGAGCATGCCGGCAAAGACGCGCACGTCAAACGCCGCGCGCGTCGCGGGGTCCATGTTGAGACGCCAGCGCTCGCCCCACTCATGGTCCGCCAGGTACGTGGCCTCCACCAGGGCGGACACCTGGGCCGCCGACCACCCACGCGCGAGAAGCGTCCGCACCAGATGCTGCAGATGCTCCGGCCTGAGCAGCAGGTCGTTGGGTTGCGTCAGGCACGCCAGCGCACAGGGCGGCAGCCCCTCGGGAATCGACGCGGCGGCCGGCTGGCGCCGATCGGCATAGAACCTCCGGTGGAACGCCGCGAGGGGCGAGGCGAGGTACTGCGCCAGGACCTTCTGCATCGCGTTGGACACATCGGGCAGCATCGCCCGGCCGCGACGGGCCGCCTGCCGGCCGGCGTCCAGACTGCGGCCGGCGCGCATGAACGACAGCAGCGCGCGCCGGTTGCGGGGCATGGCGGCCATCTCCGGCACCTTCGCCGCCGTCGCTCCGAAGATGTCAGGACGGAAATGGTGCCATTGATACGCGCTGAATGCGCAGCGCGTGTATCGCGCGTCAAGTGGATCGCCGACGTAGGAAAAATCAATCGACACACACTCGCGGCCGACGAGGCCCGTGCCAACGCGGGTGCCATTGAACACCAGCGGAACGGCGCCGGATGGCGCGGTGGTGATCACGAGGTTGGCCAGATACTCCACAAGACAGCCGAGGCCGGTCCATGCGCTGGCGGTGCGCGGAGACACGGAGTACGACAAGCCGGGATCACGCCGGGATTCAAGCGTGTCGACCCAGGCGGGGATCTCCGGCACGAGATCGGCCAGGCCATCAAGTACAGGGGCCGTGACCGGAATCCTGGCGGTGAAGTGGTAACCGCGGCCCGTCGCCAGGGAGTACGCCTTCAGACCAAACGAGTCCAGTACGCGGCGAACGGCCTGATAGGCCGGTTCGAGCTTGAACAGGACCTCGGCCGGGTGGGTAAACGGTTCGGCCGGCGCGTCGGGGTTCAGATAGTCAAGTTCGAACAGGAAGATCAGGTTGTCCGAATCGAGCAACGATCGCGCGATGTCCGCTCCTTCGCGGCACGGCTCGTCGATTTCCGACGCCGGTTGCCGGCGCGCGTGTTCCCACACGACGGGCCGGGCATCATGCATGCGGAGGCTGGCCACATACGCGGCCGTGGGCGCGCGCCCGGCGGCAGCGCCAAGGTATTCCCGAATGCGCTCCCGGACGTGCGGGTCCGCGTAGTACTGCCTCAGCGTCATCACGGCGTCCGCGGTGAGGGCTCCGCCAGCCGGGTCACCTCAAGCTCGATGTCCAGCGCGGCGCCAAGGACGACAG
>JANLHE010000303.1 GCA_024653875.1 Acidobacteriota bacterium | reverse complement strand
GCAGGGACATTACGCACTCGACCCCGGCGTATTGAGCGGCTCCCCGCCGGCCGATCTCGCCGTCACCCGCATCAGTGACCTTCTGGACTACGACTTGCCTGCGTTGCTCGGCGCGGCCCCGGGCGTGACCGTGCCGCGCAGGAGAGTGCCTCAAGCGAACGTGGCAAATCATTGAGATTAGATTAAGACTATTTAATCAAGTCGCGCGCGTCCGCGTCCACACCGATGCCATGATTAGTGCCTCATGCCCGGCAAGCCGGTCAAGCACACTCCTGCCGGAGAATCACGACCGTGCGGAACGTCCGCGTCAGGATCGGAAGATACGGATCCCAGCCACGATCACAGCGCACGGTGCCGCTCCGGTCCCAGTGCGGCCATCATTCGGCGAGGCCGCCGACAACCGGGACGAGCGTCCCTATCGAGAGGAGGAGAGTCATGGCCACCCACATCGACCCCGTCTGCGGCATACAACTGGAAGGACACGATGCTGCTGGATTGTCTGAGTATCAGGGCACGACCTATTACTTCCACACCGAGGACTGCCTGAGGACATTCAACCAGCATCCGGAACAGTATGCAGGCTCAGCGGACCAGGAGCAGCCCGGCGATGCTCCTGGAAGGAAGAACAATGACAGCCGCTGATCGGGACGTGAGACAGGTCCGAATCGAATGCTCGAACGGGAGGAACGTGAAATGACGACAACACCTGGGATCGCCCTGGTCACGGGGGCCGGTGGGACGATTGGCTCCGCGGTGATGCGCCAATTCACCGGGGCCTTTGACGCTCTCGTCGGCTTCGACCTCGAGGCACCCACGTCGCCGGTCCCGGGCTGTGCGTACGTCCCCGTTGACCTCACGTCGGATGAGAGCGTGCAGTTGGGGCTCCGCCGTGTCCGTGAACACCACGGCGCGCACGTGGCCTCGGTCGTTCATCTCGCGGCCTATTACGATTTCCTCGGCGAACCGAGTCCCAAGTACGACGAGATCACCGTACGCGGCACCGGACGCCTGCTGCACGGGCTGCGCGATCTCAACTTCGAGGTCGAGCAGTTCGTTTTCTCAAGCACCATGCTCGTGCATCGGCCGGCTGAGCCGGGGCAGTTCATCACCGAAGACTGGCCGCTGGAACCGACATGGGCGTACCCGGAGTCGAAAGTTCGCACGGAGCAGCTCATCAGGGACGAACGCGGCGATATCCCGGCGGTGCTCTTGCGCATTGCCGGGGTGTACGACGATCGCTGCCACTCGATCCCGCTCGCGCATCAGATTCAGCGCATCTACGAGCGTCAGTTCACCAGCCGCATCTACTCCGGCAGCACGTCACATGGACAGTCCTTCGTGCATCTTGATGATCTGGTGGACGCCATCGAGCTGGTGGTCAAGCATCGCGCCGCGTTGGCGCCCGAACTGCCCATCCTCCTGGGGGAGGCGGAGGCGCTCAGCTACGACGAACTTCAGCACACGCTGGCCCGGCTGATCCATGGCGAGCACTGGGAGACGATCGAGGTGCCAGGCGCGCTGGGGCAGCTGGCGAAGGCCGGCACGTGGGTGATGGAGAAACTGCCCGGCGCCGACCCCTTCATCAGACCGTGGATGATCGACCGGGCAAATGACCATTACGCACTCGATATCAGCCGCGCCCGCACGCTGCTCGGCTGGGAGCCGAAGCATTCGCTGCGCGAGACGCTGCCGAAGATGGTCGCGGCGCTCGAAGCAGACCCCCTCGGCTGGTACCGCGAGAACAAGCTGGAGCCGTCCTCCGAGGCGGCGAGCGCAGGCTGACGCATCGCTCGAGGCATGAGACCCATGACACCTGACCACACCCATCACGCGGGCCATCCGCCACACGTCCATCCCGGTTCGGTACCCGGCCGGGAGACCACGCCCCTGCCCATGCAGGATGGCCCGCCGGCATCGCCCGGCGGGCACATGGAGCATCTGCAACCCCCATGGCCTCACTTTGCCAACATGACGTTGGGCCTGTGGCTCATCACCGGCGCATTCGCGCTCGGGTACCGCAGCACGGCCCTTCAGGTCAGCGACATCGCCAGCGGCACGTTCGTCATCCTGTTTGCCGCGCTCTCGCTCTCCGGCCGGCCGTTCTGGAAGTTCTGGGCGCCGTGGGTGAACTCGCTGATCGGCCTGTGGCTGCTCTTCGCCCCGCTCGTCTTCTGGGCGGCCTCGGCCGCCGCCTACGCCAACGACACGCTCATCGGCGCACTGGTCGTCGCGTTCGCGATCCTGGCGCCGGGGATGCCGATGGCGGCGGGGATGAGCATGGAGCCCGGCCCGGACGTACCGCCGGGCTGGTCCTATAACCCTTCCAGTTGGCCGCAGCGGGCGCCCATCATCGCGCTTGCGCTCGTCGGCTTTTTCCTCTCGCGGCAGATGGCTGCGTTCCAACTCGGCCACGTCGCCACGCTCACCGACCCGTTCTTCGGGCTCGGCACGGAGCGCGTACTGACCTCCGACGTCTCGCGCGCCTTCCCCATCCCGGATGCGGGACTCGGCGCCGTGGCCTACATGATCGAGTTCCTGATGGGCTTCATGGGCGACAAGCGCCGGTGGCGGACGATGCCGTGGATGGTCACGTTCTTCGGCATCCTCGTCGTCCCGCTCGGCGTCGTCAGCATCACGCTGATCATTCTCCAGCCACTCGCGGTCGGTGCCTGGTGCACACCGTGCCTCATCGCCGCCGCCGCCATGCTCGTGATGATTCCGCTCACGCTCGATGAGGTCGTGGCCATGTGCCAGTTCCTGGTGCAGGCCCGACGGGAGGGGCAGCCGTTCTGGCGCACGTTCTGGTTGGGTGGCACGTTACGGGACCTGCCGGTCACTGGGCCTGTTCGCCCCGACGTGGTGAGCGCGAAGGCGATGGTCTGGGGGGTGGCGACGCCCTGGAACCTGCTCGTGAGCGTGGGCCTCGGCGTCTGGCTGATGCTCACGCCGTCAGTGCTTGGTACCACCGGCGCGGCCGCCCACAGCGACCATCTCGTCGGGGCGCTGATCGTGACCACCGCCGTGATCGCGCTGGCCGACGTGGGCCGCCCGTTGCGCTTCATCAATATCCTATTCGGCGCCTGGGTGATCGCGGCCCCGTGGATCCTCAGCGGGGCCACGCCCGCCTCGAGGTGGAGCGATGCGATCGCCGCGGCACTGGTGATCCTGCTGAGCCTGCCGCGAGGACCGGTGGGCGAGCGCTACGGCACGTGGGCGCGCTTCATCAGGTGACTCGGCTGGAGGAGCAAACGATGCGAGCGACAGGCGAGAGACCAGGCTCGTGTGAAGAGAGGGGTCGTTGCGCGCAACTCTTCATCGTGCGGCGTACAGCACGAAGACGCGTCGGTTGGCTTCATATACCGCGGCACAGGCGGCGCGAGCGATGCGCGATTCCGGATGCGGCTGCGCGCCGTGGTCGAGGAAACGCGCCGAAAACACCACGAACAACGCGCGACGAGCTTGCCCCTGGTGGACCGCGCCGGAGACTGCTGCGGTACCGTCAGTGCCTTCAGCCTCGGTGTCGACGGGCTGCTGACCTGCCCGCGGTCACAGAGCGGCGCAACCACCAAGCCGGTGAATCACCGCATGTGCACACGTGGACCTCGACGGGGAGCTGGACCTGACTGAATCACCCGCAGACCTCGCCGCCCGCGTCCGGGCGCTCCTGAAACGGTGCTGCCAGATGTGTGACCCCGGTCAGGAGCACGCCTGTGAACGGCGGACGACGATCCCGTTCGAGGCGGTCGAGTCTCCCGGACGTCTCGACCCCATCGGGCCACTCGATCCCCGGCTCCAGGCCCGGCTGACCGAGGTGTCCGGGCGTCCGCTCACGCGCACCAATCGCGTACGACTGCTGCGAGACGGCGCCGACACCTTCACCGCGATGCTCGGGCTGATTGAGCGCGCCGAAACGGAAATCCTTCTCGAGAACTACATCATCCGGGCCGACGCCGTAGGCCGAGCGTTCGGGGAGGCGTTCAAGACGCGAGCGCGGGCGGGCGTGGACGTCCGGATCCTTCACGACCCGTTCGGCGACCCGCTGAGCCTGCTCTCACTCCACCTGCAGTTCAGGGGTTCTCGCGCACGGATGAGCGTCTATAACCCCCCACGACCGACGCTGCGATATCTGCGCGCATGGCGCGATCATCGCAAACTTGTCGTGCAGGATCGGGCGCGGCTGGTGGCGGGTGGCCTGTGCGTCGCTGATGTATGGCTGGGCAACTGTGTCCGGCAGTGCACGTGGCGCGACTCGGCCGTGCTCGTCGAGGGCGGCGGCGCCGCACACGCGGCGGCGGAGTTCGATCGGCTCTGGCAAGATGCCTTCGCCCTGGCATGGCGCCACCGCTCCGCCAGGCCACCGCTGTCGCCCCCGCCGGTTGTGGCCGGCGATGTCCCGGTGCGCGTGCTGGCCGATGAACCGGGCCGGCGCTGCACCGAGCAGGCCATGGTCGCCGCCATCGGCGCGGCGCAGCGGGAGGTGCTCATCACAAACCAGTATGCGGTGCCGACGCCGCCGGTGACGGAGACCCTCGTCGCAGCCAGCCGCCGCGGTGTCGACGTCCAGTTGATCCTGCCCGCCGCGAGTCACCCGTTCTTCGTCGGCTTCGCGACCGAGCATCGCCTGGGGCGGTTATTGGAGGCCGGGCTCAAGGTCTGGCACTGGAATGGGGCGATGATGCACGCCAAAACCGTCGTCGTCGATCGTTGCTGGTCGCTCGTGGGTTCGACGAACCTGGATTGGCTCAGCCTCCGGCGAAACGCCGAGATCGATATCGAAATCCACGGCTCTCGCGTCGGCCAGCAGATGGCGGAGATGTTCGCCGACGATCGGGCGGAGTGCGTGGCGTTCTCCTCGCACGACTGGCACGCTCGGTCCTCCCGCCGCCGACTCCTGATGCGGCTGGTGGCACTGGCCGACCCTCTCATGTGACCGTTCGGTACGCACTCGCCCTTGCGCTGACCGGTCGAGATCATCGCGTCGAGTCGCCCTGTTCCGTTCCAGCGCCGCGGGCGATGACTGGCGGTTCGGCGGGAAATCCTCCTAGCGCTCTAAATCTGAGGTGAATGTAGATTAGGAGACTTCAGATCGCCGCAAAGAAACACCAGATCGAGACGAGGGCGCCAACATGTACGACGTACGCCGCAAGGAACGACAACAAGGACAACACGCCACACAGCCTGACGAACCCGTGACTCGAGAAGAAGGCACTGACACATGTCGCCGCAAGGTACAGGACCATCACCGGAACCAGATAAAAATGTGGGGAGTCATACACGATGTGCCCGCCGACGACTTCGGCGACCAGGGGGCGGGCGATCATGGCATACAGCAAGTACAGTCCCACCGCCATCCCGGCCGCCTCGAAGGCGAAGAGGGTTCTCCTCCGCCACCGCACGGCTTCGAGGACGCCGATCGCGAACGGCACGTACATCGGCCACAACACGTGCGACAACCCCGAATACACATACGTCATCGTCTGCTTGAGGAGCGGCGCGTCATGGCTGAAGGTCAGCCAGATTACGCCTTCCGTGAGCTGCTGGACTCCGAACAACAGCGGCATCATGGCGAGGGGTTGCTCGGCCCTCGATTGCGTGTTTCTGAGGGCTGCTACTCCGATTGCGGAAAGCGACGTGCCGGCAATGAAACTGGCGGAGGCTGAAAAACACATGGTTAGAGACCCCCTGCCTGCCGTGCGGTGACGACGAGCGTCGCGCTCGTGCGCCACGTGAAGTGCTCGTACACCCCGGTCCAGTACCAGCCGAAACTGAAGCCGAACAGCAGCTCTTCGGGCGGGATGCCGCCGACGAGGCCGCCGCGCAATGCCGCCAGATTCCACACCTGCGGAATGTAGCCGGGCGTCAACCAGACCAAGCCCAGCATGAACAGCGCATAGAGAATCAGGAACACGGTGGCCCCGACCAGCCCCTTCACTCTCAGATCCGGACGACAGATGGCGGAGGCGATGCCGCCGATGGCCATGCAAAGGATGGCGGGATAGATCGGGTTCCAGGGCAGGACATACAACACTGCAAACATGACAAACGGCGCCCATAGGGCCGCGGCATGAAACCGATGCAGCGGCCGCGACCTTTCGGCGGCGTCGACCGGGCCGAAGGGACGCTTCGTAAGCGCGTTGTACAGGACGGTGCCGATGCCACCGATGGCAAAGCTAAAAATGAGGCTCTCGATGTCGAAGCCCGTGCGTTGCGCCAACTCGAACAAGCTCGGCGGATTCCATTACTCCGGCACAAAGATCGGCTCGGTCAGGCCGAACCCCGCCGTCACCAGACTGACCCGCCACATCACGGGTCGGAACGGCGGGTTGGTCGCGTACAAGGTGAGCCAGGGAAGAAGAAATCCGATCGACCAGCCGAGCCATACGTAGTGATATGTCATAACGTCGCTGCCATGGAGCGAGCCGAAGAATAGGCCGACGGCTGATTACATCATGATCCGATCAGGACAGTGCGTCGAATCAGGGCGAGCTATCATCACGGACACGGCGCACATTGTGTGCTCTCTGGCAACGCTCTCTTGCGGACCCAGTTGGCGCCGTCGCGAACGCGCCCTGCGCCCGCCACGGAGGCGTACGAGAAGGCGATGACGCGTGACAGCGAACAAGGGCATCGTCGTGGTGACAGGCTCAAACGGACGGATCGGCGACGCGGTGATGCGCCGGTTTGCGGGGCGCTTCGAAGGCATCGTCGGGTTCGACCGCAAGGCGCCAGGGCCTCCCCCGCCGGGGTGCGTCTATATGCCGGTCGAAATAACGTCCGACGACAGCGTGCGCCGGGGACTGCGCACGCTGCGTGAGCATCATGGGGTTCATGTCGCTGCGGTCGTCCACCTCGCCGCGTACTACGATTTCTTCGGCGTGCCGAGTACGAAGTACGACGCGATCACGGTGCAGGGCACGGGACGTCTGTTGCGTGGCCTGCGCGAGCTGGACTTCCAAGTCGAACAGTTTGTGTTCTCCAGCACCATGCTCGTGCATCGGCCCGCTGCCCTGGGCCAATACATCACCGAAGACTGGCCCGTCGCGCCGACGTGGGCCTATCCCGAGTCGAAGGTGCGAACCGAGCAGCTCATTCGGGACGAACGTGGCAGCATGCACGCGGTGTTATTGCGCATTTCTGGCGTGTACGACGACCTCTGCCATTCGATCCCGCTGGCCCATCAGATTCAGCGTATCCACGAGCGTCAGCTCACGAGCCGCGTGTATTCGGGCAGTACCGCGCACGGCCAATCGTTCATGCACATGGATGACCTGGTCGACGCCATTGCGCTGGCGGTCGAGCGGCGAGCGACGCTCCCGCCTGAAGTGGCCATCCTGCTCGGAGAGCCCGAGGCGCTCAGCTACGACGAACTTCAGCACACGTTCGCACGGCTCCTTCATGGCGAAGAGTGGGAGACGCTCGAGGTACCCGGTGCGCTGGCTCCGTTCGCGAAGGCCGGCGCCTGGCTGCTGGGCAAGCTGCCGGGAGCCGACCCCTTCGTCCGCCCGTGGATGATCGACCGCGCGAACGACCACTATGCACTGGACATCACTCGCGCGCGAACACTCCTCGGCTGGGAGCCGACGCGGTCACTCCGTGAGACCATCCCCAAAATGATCGCCGCGTTGAAGGCGGA
>JANLHE010000300.1 GCA_024653875.1 Acidobacteriota bacterium | reverse complement strand
GATCGCGGCTCAGGAAGTCCATGCGGCCGTAGGCGCCGGCCGGGTCGCGCTGCAGCACCGTCTCGACCAGGCTGACGGCCTCGACGTACTCCTGCCAGTCCAGCGTCGCGCACAGGCGGAGACTCGTGATGGCGTTGGCCACCGAGACCTGCGCTACGCCCTGCCGCTGGTGTTCGCCGCGAATCGTGTCTTCGGCGGTGGTCTGCCGCAGGGCCAGGTGCTCGTCCACGGCCAGCCGCAATGGCGACAGGCGGACGCCGTACTCGCGCACGCGATGCAGCAGGTGCGCGATGAACGCCGTGTCCGCGTGGCCGGGAATCGCGGTCACGATCCTCCCCTCGTCGGCGCGCTGGACGTACTCGTCGGCCGCCAGCCGCTCGGCCCGCGCGGCCATGAGTTCCTCGGCCAGGCGTCGCAGGTTCTCGATGAGGGCCAGCTTCAGCATGCTGGGCCAGGCCCACAGTTCACCGATGGTCAACGGCGCCACGCGCTGGTAGCTGGTGAGGAACTGGATCAATTGGTGGCGATGCAGCCGGCTGTCGCTGTGGCGGATCAGCTCGACCGCGATCGCGTAGATTCGCGCGTTGCCCACGTGACTCCGCGACGCCAACGCCGGGAGCGTGCGTGAGTACGTGCGCGGAAGGTTGCGGCGGATGTCCGAGATCTCGGCCGTAATCAGGTGGAAGTTGTCGAGCAGCCAGTCCGCGGCCGACACCACGAACTGGCCCGTGCGGACGTCTTCGGCCAGCGTGCGGTACGCGTGGCGCAGTACGCGCACGTTGTCTTCGAACCGGGGAAACGTGTCCCGCGCGCGATGGCGCGGGCTCGGATCCACGGTGAGGCTGGCGGCCAGCGCCAGGGCGCGCTCCTCCAGCCGCTCCATGCTGAGGAGCTCGTCACGAAGCGGCTTTTCGGGTGTGGGCGGCGGACGCCGCCGCAGCCACAGTGTTGGGGACGTCATGGAGACCGAGAAGTGATCATACGAGCCGGCGTCGCGCGCCCGCTGTGCCTTTGTGCACACGGGGGCGCGTGATTCCCCTGTATCGTGGAGTGGTGAATCCACTCGCGGCTGTGCTGGACTATCGTCGGCTCTATACGTTCCTGCAGGGCAGGTATGCCGACCGGCTCGTGTTGACCTTCGCGCAGATTGAAGATCTGCTCGGGTTCCCGCTGCCCGCGCCTGCCCGCGCCGAGCCGGCGTGGTGGGGGCTGGCCACTGCCGGCGCCGCGCCATCGGTGCAATCGCAGTCATGGACCGGCGCCAGCCGGACGGCCACCGTCAACCTTTCCGCCAGAACCGTCCTGTTCGAACGCGTCGCCGGGTAACGCTGGCCGGCCTTGGCACGGATGCCGTGCGTGAGGCACGATGGGCAGGTATGCGCGACGTTGTCATTATTGGTGGTGGAGTGGTGGGGGTGGCGTGCGCGGCGGAACTGGCGCGCCGCGGGGTATCGGTCACGGTGTTAGAGCGGGATCGCGTGGGCCACGGGTGCTCATACGGCAACGCGGGGTGGCTGACGCCCTCGCAGGCCACGCCGTTGGCCAATCCTCACATGTTGCTCAAGTCGTTCCGCTGGATGCTCGATCCGGAGAGCCCGCTCTACATCCAGCCGCGCCTGGATCCGGCGTTCCTGCGATGGCTGATGGCGTTTGTCCTGTCCTCGCGCAAGGCGAAGTTCGAGCGCGGCGCCGAGGCGCTGGTGGAATTGTGCCGGGTCAGCGTGGACATGTGGGAAGACGTCGCGGCGCGTTCGCCCGAGCCGTTCGGGTTCGAGCGCCACGGGCTGCTCGCCGTCTACGAACAGCAGGCCAACCTGGACGCCGCCCACAGCGGCGTGGCGCTCGTCGCGCGCAGCGGTGTCCGGGCCGAGCGCTGGACTGCTGCCGAGGTGAGCGAGCGCGAGCCGGCCATCGTTGGCAAGCAGGTCGGCGGGTACTTCTATCCGGATGACGCGCACTGCGAGCCATATCCGGCGGTGCGCGCGCTGGCGGCTGAAGCGGCGTCGCTCGGCGCGGTGTTCATGGAGGGCGCGGAGGTGTACGGGATCTCCGGCAGCGGCGCGGGTCCGCGCACGCTGCAGACCACGCGCGGCGTCATCAAGGCCGAGCGCCTGGTAGTGGCCACCGGGCCCTGGTCCGAGCAGCTGGGCGAGATGCTGAAGCTGCGGCTGCCGGTCATCGGCGCCAAGGGATACTCGCTGCTGTTGCCGCGCGCCAACCCGCATCCGCGGCGATCGATCTACCTCATCGAGCGGAAGGTCGCCGTGAATCCGCACGCCGACGCGCTGCGGATTGCCGGCACGCTGGAACTGGTGCGCAACGACTTCTCCATCAACCAGCGGCGCGTGGACGTGATTCTGCGCGGCGCCCGGAGCATGTTGAATCT
>JANLHE010000299.1 GCA_024653875.1 Acidobacteriota bacterium | reverse complement strand
GTGTTGATGATGAGGAGCTTCAGCTCCGTCATTTCTTCGATGGCGTATCGCGGCCCTTCGCGGCCGGTGCCCGAGTCCTTCACGCCGCCGTAGGGCATGGAGTCCACGCGATAACTTGGCACGTCGTTCACCACCACGCCGCCCACTTCGAGCCGCCTGAACGCGGTCATCGCGTGCGGAAGGTCCCGCGTGAAGATGCCGGCCTGCAGGCCGTAGCGCGAGGTGTTCACGGCGGTGATGGCCTCGTCCAGCGTGGAGAACCGATAGAGGCCCACCAGCGGCGCGAACACCTCCTCGCGGCAGACCTGCGCCGACGCGGGCACATCGGCGAGCACCGTCGGCGCGTACGTCGTCGGGCCCTCCGCCCGGCCGCCCGTGAGCACCCGCGCGCCGTCAGCCACGGCGTCGCGCACCCACGCATCGATGCGCTCCACGTCACCGGCGCTAATCATCGGCCCGACGTCGGTCGACGGATCAAACGGATCGCCGGTCCTGAGGGCCGACACGGCGGCGACCAGCTTCTCGGTGAACGCCTCCGCGATGGCCTCATGCACGTACACGCGCTGCACTGAAATGCAGCTCTGGCCCGCGTAGGTGAAGCCGCCGGCCACCACGCGGCGCACCGCCACGTCGAGCGCGGCGGACGCGTCGATGATGACGCCCGCGTTGCCGCCCAGTTCCAGCACCACGCGCTTGCGTCCCGCCCGCGCCTTCATGTCCCAGCCGACGGCCGACGATCCGGTGAAGGTGAGCAGCGCGAACCGGTCATCGGTCACCAACCGGTCCGCGACGGTCCGCAGCAGCGGCAGCACGCTCAGGCCGCCGGGCGGCACGCCCGCCTCGTGCAGCAGGCGCGCCAGCACGAGGGCCGAGAGAGGCGTCCTGGTGGCCGGCTTGAGGACGATGGGATTGCCGGCGATGAGCGCGGGCGCGAGCTTGTGCGCGGCGAGGTTGAGCGGGTAGTTGAACGGCGCGATCGCCGCGATGGGGCCGATGGGCACGCGGCGCGTGAACGCCAGCCGGCCCTCGCCGTGGGGCGCCACGTCGAGCGGCACCACATCGCCGCCCAGCCGGGAGGCCTCGTCGGCCGCGGCGTCGAAGGTGAACGCCGCGCGGTCCACTTCGGCCAGCGCTTCCCGCAGGGGCTTGCCGGCTTCGCCGGCCAGGATGCCGGCCCACGTGTCGCGGCCCGCGCGCAGGGCCGCGGCCACCTCGCGGAGGGTCCGCACCCGGGCATGCACCGGCCAGTCGCGCATCACCCCGGCGGCGGCCACGGCGGCCTGGGCCGCCTGTTCAAACGCCTCGTCGCCGCCCGCCCAGGTCCGGCCGACGGCCGTGCCATCCCAGGGAGTGGTGACATCCAGGACATGCGGGGTGGTGACCCACTGGCCGGCGAGCAGGACGGGCCAGTCAGCGGGGGCGGGGCGTGGGGTGGTGGGCATGGGGTACCGGCCAGTTTTCCACAGGGTTCCCCTTATAATCAAAGGCATGATCAACGTGACTGAAACGGCGGCAACCAGGATCGCGGAGTTGCTGGTGGAAGAAGGGCGCATCGGCGCCGGCCTGCGCGTGTTCGTGCAGGGGGGCGGCTGCTCGGGATTCCAGTACGGCTTGATGATCGATGACGGCGACGGCAACGCCGAGGCGGACCAGGTGTACGAGGTCAATGGCGTCAAGCTGCTGGTGGATCCGATCAGCCTCCGGTACCTGACCGGCGCCGAAGTCGACTTCGTCGACAACAACATGGGCGGCGGGTTCACGATCAAGAACCCCAACGCCAAATCCACCTGCGGCTGCGGGTCGTCCTTCAGCGCCTGAGCGGCCCCCGGAGCGGCCCGCGCCTATGCAGTCAGCCTCTGAGTTTGTCGAGCAGCGGCGACCCGCGGGGGGCCGGCGATCCGGCAAGCGCGACTTCATCGTCCAGGTCTTCCTGCGGCAGGAGGGACACCTCGCGGCCGACGAACTGGTGGACCTCATTCGCACCGAGGACGCGCGCATCAGCCGGGCCACGATCTACCGCACGCTGCAGTGGATGGTGGAGGCCGGCATCGCCCGCAAGGTGGACTTCGGCGAAGGACGCTACCGGTTCGAGCATTCGTACCGGCACCCGCGACACTTCCACCTCATCTGCAAGACCTGCAACCAGTCGTACGAGTTCCTCAGCTCCGACATCGAAGCGCTCATCGAAGAGGTGGCCGACGCGCGCCATTTTGCCGCGCGGCAGAGCGTGCTGCAGATTTACGGCACGTGCGAGAGCTGCCAGGCCGGGCGGCAGCCGGACCGGGCCACGGCGCCCACCGAATCGCTGTTCGCGCGTGACGCGCTGCGCATCGCCATTGCCACCGAGCGGAGCGGGCTGGAGTTTTATACCCGCGCGGCGGCGTTGACCAAGGACGCGCGCGGCCGCAAGGTGTTCAAGCGCCTCGCCGCGGAAGAAAAGAAACATCTGGGCACGCTCGAAGCCCGGTATCGTGAACTGCTGGCCGCCGATCCCGAGCTGGAGTCGCATCCGACGTTCCTGTTTTTCAAGGGCGCGGCCAACGGCCTGTTCGCGGCGGGCACCGAAGCGCTGCGCGACGGCGTGGACGATCGCCAGGCGCTCCTGGTGGGCATCAAGTGTGAACGCGGGTCGCACAAGTTCTTCAAGCGGTACGGCGATCGGTTCGAGGAATCGGAAGGCAAGCGGATCTTCCTGGAGTTCGCCGACGAGGAGCGCGAGCACCTCGACCTCCTGATTCGGGAATACAAGAGCCTGGTGGAACGCCAGAAGAGCCGCGGCGGCACCGCCCGATGATCGATCTGCACATGCACACGACCGCCTCCGACGGGCGGTCCGCTCCAACCGATCTGGTGGCCGAAGTGGTGGCGCAAGGCATCACCACGATGGCCGTCACCGATCACGACACCACCGCGGCGTGGGACGAGGTCAGCGCGGCGGCCGCGGCCGCCGGCGTCGCGTGCATCCCCGGCATCGAAATCACGGCCGTCGATGACGGCCGGGACGTGCACATGCTCGGGTATTTTTTCGACCGGCACCACGCCGAACTGAGCGCCTTTCTGGCGACGCAGCGTGAGGACCGGCACCGGCGCCTGCGCGCGATCGGCGAGCGCCTGGAGCGCCTGGGTGTGCCGGTGGATCTGGATCGCGCGCTTGCCGGAGCCGATCAACGGATGGGGCGCGCCGTGGGGCGTCCGCTGGCCGCCGCCGCGCTGGTCGAGGCGGGGCACGTGGCCACGCTGAAAGAGGCGTTCGACCGGTACCTCGGCGAGGGGCGGCCGGCCTTCATTGAACGGCAGGGCATCTCGCCGGTCGACGTCGTCGCGCTGATGGCCCGCGCCGGCGGCGTGACCTCGATGGCGCACCCGGGAAAAACGCTCCGCGATGAACTGATTCCCGCGCTGGTGGCCGCAGGCATGCAGGCCATCGAGGTGTGGCATCCGGATCACGACGGCATCGACACGGCGCGGTACCGGCAGATGGCCACGCGCTTCGGCATCCTGGTGACCGGCGGCTCCGACTACCACGGCAACGGCAGCGGCCGCTCCCAGGGGTTCGGACAGGTGCACCTGCCCGTCTCCGACTTCGCGCGACTGGCCGCACTTGCCGGCTGGGCTGGCCGCGCGTGATGGCGCCCGACGCCAACACCCCACTGATTGAGATCGCCCGCCTTCGCAAGAACTTCGGAGGCCTGCGGCCGCTGCGGGTGAACGCCCTGCGCGTGGGGGCCGGCGAGCGGCTCACGTTGCGGGGACTCGATGCCGAGGCGGCGGAGATGCTGGTGCTGCTCGTGACCGGCGCGTCGGTGCCCGACGAGGGCGAGGTCCGCGTGGCCGGACGCGACACCCGCGCGATCGCGACCGACACGGACTGGCTCGTGTCGCTGGACGTGTTCGGGCTGGTGACCAGCCGCGCCGTGCTCCTCGACAGCCTGCCGCTGGAATCCAACCTGGCGTTGCCGCTCACGTTGTCGATCGATCCTGTGGCGCCGGAGGTCGGGGCGGCCGTGGCCGTGCTGGCCGAGGAAGCTGGACTGGCCGCGGCGGCGCTCACGCAGCCGGTGGGCGCGTTGACGGAAGCGGATCGCGTGCGGGTCCACCTGGCCCGCGCCCTTGCGCTCAACCCGCGGGTGCTGCTGCTGGAACACCCGACCGCCCGGCTGACGCCGGCCGAGTCCACGGCGTTCGGGCGGCACCTGGCGCAGATTGGCGAACGGCGCGCGCTGGCCTGGCTGGCGCTCACCGAAGACGACGCGTTCGCCGCGGCCGCGGGAGGCACCCGCTGCCGGCTGGCGCCGGGGTCGGGCGACGTGACGGCCGGGCGGAAGGCGTGGAGGCTGTGGTGACGCTGGTGTTGTTTGATATCGACGGCACGCTGATCTCGTCCGGGCGCGCGGGCGTGCGCGGGATGAATCGTTCGTTCGAGCGCGAGTTCGGCGTGACGGGCGCCCTGGACACCGTGACGGTGGCGGGGCGCACCGATCGGGCGATCGTCACCGAGATCCTCACGCGCGCCGGACACGTGGCCGACGACAGCGCTGTCGCGCGGGTGCGTGACGCGTACTGCACCGATCTGCCGGTGGCCCTGGCCGAGCCCACCTCGCGGCCGATGGGCATTCTGCCTGGCGTGGTGCCGCTTCTGGACCACCTCGGCACGCGCGCGGACGTGGTGGTCGGCTTGCTCACGGGCAATTTCGTGCGCGGCGCGGAGATTAAACTCGGGCACTTCGGGTTATGGACGCAGTTCCGGTTCGGCGCGTTTGGTGATCACCACACCAATCGCCGCGACCTCGTGCCCGTCGCCGTGGACGCCGCCGTCGCCGCCGGCCATCCTCGCGTCGACCTGTCCCGCGTCATCGTGATCGGCGACACGCCGCTCGATGTGGATTGCGCCCACGCGCACGGCGCGCGCGCCATCGCCGTGGCCACGGGTCCGTTCTCGCGCGACGAACTCGCCGCCACCGGCGCCGCGCACGTCGTCACGACGCTGGAAGAACTCGACGCTGACGCGGTCCTGAGGTCCTGAGGTCCTGAGGTCCTGGGGTCCTGAGGTCCTGGGGTCCTGAAGTCCTGAGGTCCTGAAGTCCGTGCGTAGGGCGTGGCTTTAGCCGCGCCGCCCTGCTATTCACTCGCGGAGCGTCTCCACCGGATCGACCCGCCCAGCGCGGCGAGCGGGTAGGTAACACGCCAGCAGAATGACCGCCCCGATGGTGAGTGGGACCACGATGAAGACCAGGGCGTCGGTGGCAGGGACACCGTCGGCGAGGTGTGCGGTGTACCGCAGCGCGGCAATGCCGCCGACCAGTCCTATGACGGAGCCGATGCCCGCCATCCGGCCACCCTCACTGAGGACGAGGCGAACGAGATCGCCTGGCTGCGCGCCGAGCGTGGCGCGGATACCGAGTTCGCGGAGGCGTCGTGCGACGGAAAATGAAACAACGCCGTAGAGTCCGATGCAGGCCAGGCCGAGTCCGACACAGCCGGACACGCCGAGGATGGCCGCCGCCAAGCGGCGTGGATACAGCAGTTCGTCTACGTAGGCCTTCAGTGGGCGCACCTGGGTCACCGAGCTAAACGGATCGACACCGCCGACGGCCGAGCGCATGGCCGTGATCGCGTCCGGGCCGGCGCCGCGGACAACGAGGTTCCACGCCCAGGGCTGCCAGCCTTGCCCGAGCGTTGTGTAGATTCGAGCCGGGTCGGTGGGCTTCGCGAGCACAGCCGATGTGTCGTTGACCACGCCAACGACTTCATACCAGTCCAGCTTGGCGTTGGTCTGCTGAGGAGACAGGGCGGCTATCCGCTGGCCCACCGCGCGCCTCTCCGGCCAGAGTCGGCGTGCGACTGACTGGCTGACGATCGCGACGGATCGCAGCTGGCGAGTGTCGCGCGCGTCAAAGTCACGACCGTCGAGCACGCGCATGCCTAGTGCTTCGAACGCTCCCGGAGACACATCAATCCTCTGTATCGGCAGGTCATCGGAACGGCCTGCGGCATGTGACATCTCGGAAGTAGCGATGTCGGGATTGCTGGTAGACCCAGTTGGAAGGGCAGTGATCAAACCTGCGTGCAGGCCTGGCGTCGCGGTGATGGTGTTGTACAGCGTCCGGTAAAGCGCCTGGTATTCCTCAGCGATCTCCCTGTCAGGCCTGCGCTTTGCGAAGGGTTCGTCTTCTGGAGTGGTGCGGGAGAGTGTCAGGACGACAGCCTGGTCCCGCTCGAATCCCAGAGGAGCGTTTTCCACCTGCCGCAGCGATCGCACGTGCACACCGGTGACAACGAGCAGGATGAGCGAGAGAGCGACCTGAGGGACCACCACCCACTGGCGAAGCCGGTCCCGATGCCGGCCGGAGTCCCGGTACCCTCCAGAGAGCGCAGACAGGACGTCGAGCTTCAACGCATGCCGGGCTGGGGCAAGGCCGATGAGGAGTCCCGTGCCGAGACAGACCAGTGCCGCGAACGCCACCACGCGGACATCAAATCCTGCATCAATCGTGAAGGAATCAGGCGTGAGCGTCGTGAACAGGTTGACGAGATTCCACGCCAGCAACAGCCCGAGCGAACCGCCTGCCGTCGTGAGCAGAACGGTTTCCGTCAGAAGCTGTCGCGTGAGCCGGAGTGGCGTGACCCCAAGTGCCCGTCGCGTGGCAATCTCACTGGTGCGACTGATGGCACGCGCCAGCAGGAGTCCCGCAATGTTGATGGTCGCGATGATCAGGACCATGACGACGACAACGGACAGCGCGGTCGCGATTCGCTCGGGGACGACCGTGCTGCCGAATTCCTGAGGCAGCCGAACATCATTCGCCGGTTCGACGAGGTATTTCGGCACTCCCGGCGGCAGTGCGTATTGCGGGCGCACCTTGCGCATCTCTTCATTCTCCCGGGAGCCGAGAATATTTGCGCTCAGCTGTGCCTGCTCAGCGGTCACCTTAGGCTTCATACGGACAAACGCACTCAGGCCGGCACGGGGGCTGAACTGTTCACCAACCGTCCACCACCGTGATGGCGTCCAGACGCCCGTCAGGCCCCTGAACTCCGGGCCGACCACACCGATAATCGGCACCTCGCGCTTGTTGATCCGCACAGTGCGACCGACGGCACCAGGATCCCGCCCGAAACGCTCGTGCCACAGGGCATCGCTAATCACGACACCCGCGTCAGGGTTGGACTGAATGTCCTCAGCGGTGAAGGTGCGGCCGGCGACGGGCCGTACGCCAAGCACATCGAAGTAGTTCGGGGTGACCCACTCACCCCACGTGCGTTCAGTCAACCCGCCCACTTCAATATCGCGGGGAATGCCCCAATAGGCGCCGAGTGCAGCGATGCCGGGATTGCTGTCGATGAACTCCTTGCGCTTCACCCCCGAAAAAGAAGCGGGCCACACAGTGCGGTTAAACTGGTTGCGAAAGACAAACGCCACCTCTTCGGGCCTTTCGATGGGCCACGGCTTGAAGAACACCGTGTAGACCACGCTGAACAGCGCGCTGTTGATGCCGATGCCGAGAGCGAGCACGCAGACGCTGAGCGTGGTGAAGCCGCGATGGCGTTGCAGCTGCCGGATGCCGGACCGGATGTCGAACCAGAGCCCGCTCATGAGGGCCGCCTTGGGTGTGGAATTCGTGGAAGGGGAGAGTCGCGCGTCGAGGGCATCTCTGACGGCGCCGAATACGCGGCGGTCGAACGGGCGGACGGGTGACGCATCAAGTTCCGCGAGCCACTCTTCGCGCCAGCGTGGCCGCAGCGCGCCGGGAACCACGAGGGCGCAGACGCGAATCAGAAGGCGCCGCAGCATCATCAGGCTTTCTTTGGTGCGGCGAAGAGTTTGGAGACGGCGCGGTAGCGAGCCTCGGCTTCCACCAGTTGCCCGCGTCCGGTCTTTGATAACTGGTAATTCCGCCGCCGCGGCCGTGCCGCCTTTCGGGCGCTATCGTCGCCCTCCCAGGAGGAGGTGACGAAGCCCAGTCCTTCCAGACGGCGCAGAGCCGGGTAGACGGTGCCACTGGGCAGCCCCGTGGCGGCCATGATGTCGAAGCCGAAGCGATGCCCTTGCGTAAGCGCCTGGAGGACGAAGAGCGCGGCGTACGACAGGGTAGACATGTGTGTATCTACATAGCCTGCCAAGGGCCCGACTGTCAAACGTCTCGGCAATGAGGGCAGTGTCACAAATGACCGAAATGGCGAAATTCAGGCTGCATTCCTGACAACATTTCTCAGGACCTCAGGACCTCAGGACCTCAGGACCTCAGGACCTCAGGACCTCAGGACCTCGAAATTGGCGGAAGCTCGTGGGAGTCGAACCCACCCTTCCCGCCGGAGGCGG
>JANLHE010000296.1 GCA_024653875.1 Acidobacteriota bacterium | reverse complement strand
CGCAGGCCCTCCATCTCCACCTGCCTGGCGCGCCCTTTGAGGAGGCGCCAGAGTCCGGGTTCGACGACAAAACGCGTCGCGGTGATGAGCGTTCGATCGGGCGGGTCGTTGTGCCTGCGGATGACCAGACCGGTGCCGATGATACGGACGGACGGGAAGATGCTGACCGACAGCGTGTCGATGGTCACGTAACTGTTCAGGTGGTCCGCCAATGCCGCGGTGACACGCCGCTTCACCGTGCCATCGCGAAGCCGAACGGCGACGAAGACTACGCACACAAGCACCGCGGCCGCGAAGGTGGCTGTACCGAGGATCACTGGCCGCGGGAGGCGCATTGGCCCCAGCCTATCAAGGCCGGTCGTTCCTGAAGGCGCTGTAGTGCACAGTGGCCCTCTGGACGCTGGAATCAGCCGATTTGCTCAGCAAATGCATTGACAGAAGAAATCTGCGAATAAGTCTTGACTCTTTGTGAAAGATTTCACACAATCTGCTCATTCGTTCCCGGCCCAACTACTTGTAAGTGACCCTCACGGCTTCCTTTCCCCGGAAGCTGTTAGTCAACGTAAGACCGAATGCCTCGCCTTGTTACTTTCCTCCTCATAGCTCTCTTCCTTAATAACTGGGCCGGGAACGAGCGTTTTCTTCAGGCGACCACGGGACCCCAGGGGCGCACGCCCCAGGAAAGAGGGACGTGGGTGGCGCGTCAGGCGCAGGACCGCGAGACCGGCAAGGACGCGCGATCCACCATGCGCATGCGGTTGTTCGACCGGCAAGGCCGCGTCCGCGAGCGCGTCCTGACCACCCTGAGCCTCAAGGGCGGTCCCGGCCGCCCCGTCCCAGGCGACCGTTCGCTGATCCGCTTCACGTATCCCAACGACATCAACGGCACCGGCTTCCTCGTCTGGGAACACCCGGCGGCCGACGACGAGCGCTTCCTGTACCTGCCGTCGCTCGGGCGCGTGCGCCGCATCGCCGGCAACGAGACCCAGGACAGTTTCATGGGCAGCGACTTCACCTATGAGGACATCGGCGGCCGCGAGTTCAATGACTACACGTACACGCTGATGGACGAAGACGGCGCGACCTACCGCCTCGAGTCGCGCGCAAAGGACGCCGGCGCGCGGTTCCCGCGCGTAGTCTCGCGCATCCGCAAGGACAACTTCGTGGTGGTGCACGGCGAGATTCACAACAAACGCGATGAGCTCCAGAAAACGTTTGACGTGAAGAAGCTGGATCGGGTGACCGGCATCTGGACTATCCTCGAGATGGTCATGGTCGACGCAGCCCAGCGCACCCGCACGGAGCTTGTCGTGGAGAAGGTGGAATACAACGTGGGCCTGAAAGCGGCGGACTTCAGCAGACGCGAGCTGGAGCGCGGCGCCGTTCGGTGACACAGCGGGTTGCGCAGTTCATCTTCCGCTGGCGGTTCTGGCTCTCAGGGTTCATCGTTCTGGGCGCCATCGTGCTGGCGCCCCGCGCGCAAATCCAGACCATCGACAACGACCTGACAGCCTGGTTCTCCGTTGACGACCCCGTCTATCAGGACTACGTCCGGTTCCGCGAGGAATTCGGCGGCACGCGCACGGTCATCATCGCGATTCAGGCGCCGAGCCGGGAGCGGCTCTTCAGCACGGAAGGGTTCGCCTTTCTCGACAAGATCAGCGGCGACATCGAACGCGTCCAGGCGGTGCGGCGGGTCAGCAGCCTCGCCACGGCGACCGTCGTCGACGCGCTGCCGCCGTCCGGCCCCGACGATGACGGGGGCCTGGAAGTCCGGCGGCTCCTGGACGATCTCGAGCAGATCAGTCCCGACGCCGTCGGGCAACGCGCGCTGGATGACGAGCTGTTTCGCGGCGATCTGATCTCGGAGGATGGCACCGTCACGGCGCTGATTCTCTTCTTCGACGAGGATCGGATTGACGACGTCAGGGCCGAGGTGCTTGCCCAGGTGCGTCGCATCGTGAACGGGCAGCTGCCCGTGGGGTTTGCGGCGCACTACAACGGCAGTCTCGAGATCACCGAGTGGTACAACCGGGTCACGCTGGACAACCAGGTCACGTTCACGCCGCCGATTCTGGCGCTGACCCTTCTTGCGCTGTTCGTGATGTTCCGGTCGGTCAAGAAGACCCTCCTGACGTTCGCCGCCATCCTCGTCAGCCTGCTGTGGACGCTGGGCCTCTACGACCTGTTCGGCTTCAGCTACAACGTGCTGAGCAGCATGATCGTCCCGCTGGTCGTCGTGCTGGCAGTCGCGGACGACGTGCACATCCTCCAGCATTACGGCATCGAGCGCCGGCACCTGACCCGGGAACAGGCGTTTGTCGGGACGATCCGCAATCTGTTCGCGCCGCTGCTGGGCGCGAGCACGACCACCGCGCTCGGGATGTTGTCGCTGGCCACCAGCCAGGTGGTGGCGGTGCGCGAGTTCGGCATGGGGTCGGCCGTCGGCGTGATGGTGGACTTCGCGATCTCCATCGTCCTGGTGCCGACCATGCTCGGGTGGATCAAGACCGAACCCGTCACGCCGCCGCAGGAGACCTGGTTCCTTGAGCCGCTGCGCCGCGTGGCCATGTTCTCCACGCGCCATGCGCGCGCGGTGATGGCGGTGGTGGCGGTCCTGGTGGCGCTGGCCGGCTGGGGCATGTCGCACCTTCGCGTCGACACCAATCACATCAATTTCTTCAGCCCGAAACACGAGCTCTACAGATCCGCGCAGGTCATCGATACCCAGCTGTCCGGGATCTACACCTTCCAGGTGTTTCTGGAGGGAGAGCCCGGGTCGATGCAGCAGCCGGATGTGCTCAAACGCATGGACCGCCTCGGCACCGAGCTCAAGGCGCTGCCGTTCGTGAAGAAGGTGACGTCGGTGGCCGATTACGTCAAGCGCGTGCACCGCGAGTTGAACGACGGCCGCGCCGACGCGTACATGGTGCCCGGGACGTCGGCGGAGATCGCGCAGGAGCTGCTGGTGTTCGGTCTTGGCGACGAGGGCCGCACCGAACTGGAGCGCATGGCGGCCAGCGACTTCTCGCGCGCGCAGGTCACGGTGAAGCTGGCGTCCATGAGTTCGGGCCTGGTCTTCCAGCAGGTGGCCGCGGCCGATCGCCTGGCGCAGGACATCTTCGCGGGTTCCGGCCTGACCGTTACCGTGACGGGTTCCGGCAGGCTGTTCAGCACGCTGGACCACTACCTGGTTCGATCGCAGATCTCGAGTTTCGCCACGGCGTTCGTCACCGTGTTCGCGGTGATCTTCCTGGTGTTCCGCTCGTGGCGGTTCGGCCTGTTGTCGATCGCACCGAACCTGGTGCCGGTGCTCGCCGTGTTCGGCGTGATGGGCTTTATGGGGATCTCCCTGAACGTCGCCACGGTCATGGTGGCCAGCGTCGCGCTGGGGGTGGTGGACGATGACACGATCCACTTCATCAGCCGGTACCGCCGGGAAACCCGCAACGGCGCGACGACCGACGAGGCGATTGAAACCGCCACCACGCATGAGGGGCGGGCCGCGCTGACCACCGCCATCGTGAACAGCTGTGCGTTCGCGGTGCTGGCCCTGTCGGAGTACCGGCCCAGCGCCTGGTTTGGCGGGCTGCTGGCCCTGACGATGATCGTGGCGTTCCTGGCGGAAGTGTTCATCCTGCCCGCGACGATCAAACTGTTCCCGAACCTGTTTGGCGCCGAGCGGGTGCACGCGGCACCGGTGGCGCGCGCATGAACGCGTGGTGGATGGTGGCCGCGCTGCTGGCGCAGGGCCCGCTGCCGCAGGCATCGACGCCCGCAGGGCCCCGGCCCGGCACGCCCGTCGTGCACGGCGACCTGTCGGTGCTGGCCGATGTCTTTCCCGAACGCGACGACACCCGTGAACTGCGGGGACGCGCGCGGGTGGAGGTGACGTCGGAACCGGCGGCATGGCTGCGCCTGCGCTTCGAGGGAATCGCCGAAGGTCTGGTCGCGGATCGCGGCGCGCGTGTTGACGGCGCGAATGCCGAGGTGCGTGAGGCGTGGGCGGACGTGCGCACCGGGCGGATGGAGCTGCGTGCCGGGTACGGCCGACTCGTGTGGGGGCGGCTCGACGAGGTCATGCCGTCGGACGTGATCAACCCGATTGACACGGCGACGTTCTTCCTCGACGGCCGGGCGGAGGCGCGATTGCCTGTCGCATTCGTCCGCAGCCGGGTGTTCCTCCCGGCCGAGACGACACTGGAAGCCGTGGCGGCGCTGCCCGGACGCCGGAGCCGGTTTGACGGGCTCGACGAGGCGACGTCGCCTTTCAATCTGCTGAACGATGTGGTGCTGCCCGCGGGTGTGCCGGTCCGGGCGGGTGTTCGGCGCGAGACGCCACGGGCATCGTGGCGACACGTGCAGACAGGCGTCCGCCTTTCGACCACCGCCGGTCGCGTGGACATGAGCGTGTCCGCCTGGCGGGGGTTCGAGGGATTCGGGCTGGTGAGCTTCGAGACGCAGCCCGTGGTTGGCGAGCTGGTTGAGCGGTACCCGAAGTTCACGATGATCGCCGGCGACATGGAGATGGTGCGCGGCGACTGGGCCATCCGTGGCGAGGTGGCCGGGTTTGTCGACAAGCGGCTGAGCGGACCGACGGGGCCTGTCGAGGGCAAGGCCTTCGACGCCGGTGTGGGCGTGGATCGATCGGCCGGCGACTACCATGTGTTCGGGTCGGTGATCTGGCACCGCGAGTGGTCGCCCGTGTCGCCGTCGAGCACGCGAAGCCACGTGAACGTCATCGCGTCGATCGATCGGCGCTTCTCGCGCGAGCGGTATCTGGCCCGGGTGTTCGGGGTGGTGAATCCCGAGGACCGTTCAGGATTCGTCCGCGGGTTGTTCTCGTGGAGCGTCTCCGACAACGTCCTGCTTGAGGCCTCCGGCGGCCTGTTTCTGGGCGCGGGCACCGACACCATCAGCCGCTTCACGGGCCGCGACTTCGGGTTCCTGCGGCTGCGGTACCATTTCTAGGGGGACGGGTCTCGACCTGTGGAAAACTCTGGTGCAGACATGGAGTTTTCCACTGGTCGAGACCCGTCGCCCTTTCTCTTTCTCGCCGGCAACCCGGGCACCTGGACAGGACCCGGGAACAACACGTATCTGCTGGACGGCGCCGAGCCGACGCTGGTCGATGCGGGCGTCGGGAACGTCGATCACCTGAACGCAATCGCGGAGCGCCTGCAGGGCCGTGCGTTGGCGCGGGTGCTGGTCACGCACGGCCACCCCGATCACGCCTCCGGTGTCCCGGCGCTGCGTGCGCGGTGGCCGGCTATTGAGGCGTGGAAGTGGCTCGACGGACCGGAGGCCGGCTGGCATCCGCTGCGCGACGGCGATCGCGTCCGGGCCGGCGACGCATCGCTCACCGTGGTGCATACGCCCGGCCATGCCAGCGACCACGTGTGCTTCTGGCAGCCGGACTCGCGCGAGGTGTACTGCGGCGACATGATGACCGCCACCACGACCATCCTCATTCCACCCGCGTCCCGCGGTGGCAGCCTGCGGGACTACCT
>JANLHE010000289.1 GCA_024653875.1 Acidobacteriota bacterium | reverse complement strand
ACTCCCCCGTCAGGATGTTGAAGCCGCGGTAGTGGCTCCGGTTGAAGGTCTGGAGGGCCGGATCGACCCGCAGGGTGTTGAACTGCATGTTGGCGCGCTTGACCGACGCCTTGGCCTCGCGCGCCTGATCGCGCAGGTCCTGCGAGATCGGCACGTCAAACGCCGGCCCCATTTCGAGCGCCAGCAATTTGCGCAGCATGCGCCGATAGCCGGGCGGGAAGGTGTACTCGGCCGTCAGGGACGAGAACTCAGTCAGCGCCTGGGGCGTGTAGAGCACCAGGTCAATCGTGCTGACCGTGGGAATGGGCGTTACGTAGATGCGGCCCAGCCCTGTGGCCCAACTCTTGTCGTAGTAGATAGCTTGCACGACCGACCCGGTGACGGTCTTGAAGCCCACCTGTGACCAGCCCTGGACCTGCAGGACCCGAATCGCCTGTTCGAGCGGGTCGTCCGCGGTGTCATCGAGAATGACGCCCGCTTCCGAGATCCACTCCGGCCACACTTGGCTAAAATCGCCGCCACTGCCAATCGTGTAACTGGCGGTGGAGGCGACCAGCGAATACGCATTCCGCAGCGTGTGGTAGATGGTCAAGCGCTCGGTGGCGAGCGCATCCATCAGTTCGTTGCAGATTTTCGCCCCGTCTACCGCATCCTCACCAGACAGCGAGCGGCCGGCGCCCAGGACCCCGAGGTCCTTGAGGGCGCCTTCCACAAGTTGACGTTGCGTGACGGTGGTCGGCATGAGGGCACGTGTCCTGCGTTACTTCTTGGCCTTCTTGGCGGCCCAGGTGGCCTTGCGCTTCTCGGCCGGGGTCAACGCGACCGCCGGAACGTCATCCACCACGGGCGGGACGAACGGGGCAATCTCGGGCACCGGCACGATGCCGTTGGGAGACGACTCGAACACGCCAGCCGGGGCATTCAGGCTCACCGGCACGGCGTCTGGCGCCACCGGCGCGGGCAGGTCGTTCGGATGTTCAAGGAAGCCGTCGATCTTGGCCGTCACGTCCTCCTTGGGCGTCTGGACCAAGCGCGTCTCCTGGCCTCTGAACACGTACTTCGGGAACTCTTCCACGTGCACGACTGGCGCGACGGCCGGCTTGGAGGGCTCAACCCCAGCCGGGGTGTCGGCAAACCCGAGCGCCACGGCCCGCTGCTCTTCGTCGGCGTCCTGGACCAACACGGCCGCGCCGGTGGACTGGTGAAACACGTACTTGGGGAACTCGACAATCATGGGGAACCTGATTTCCTGAGCGAGACGCTGTCTACGGGTGTCGCCAGTGACCCTCGCTCACACAGTCACGGGCACAATGACAAATTGCCGCGTCAGATCCGGTAGCAGGCGACCAAGTCGGTCGCCGTGGTGCCGGTGGCCATGACGCGTTTGGGGCTGATCGGGAGAATCGTGCCGGCAATCGCCGCCTTCATCAGCACGGACGTCCCAGTCGTGTTGAGAAACGTGATGTTGCCCGTGGCGCCGACGTACACCCCATCGGGATACCGTTCGGGGGCCACCTTTGGGATGTCGATGGTGTCGCTCAACGCGATCGCCTGGAAGTGATTGAAGGGAGGGTTCAGCATAGACACGCGCGCTCCTGGAATCCGATCGCCGAGTTACACGTTGTCCGGAGGCCCACACTCCACGCGGGCGGGGCCTCCGGACCAGGTCGTCATCAGGTCGGGTTTACCGCGAGCCCCGAGGTCGCCGCGGTCGGCGGCGCGCCGTCCACGTAGCACTGCGCCAGCGACGTCGCGTCGTTGCCCCACTTGGTGATGCCCACGCACGTGCTGTACGTGAACACCAGCATCCCGCCCATCGACGCGGCCAAGTTCGCCAGGCCGGTCATGGCCGTGGACGTGCTCTTGACGGCGTTCAGGAACTGGCACCGCACGAACGTCTGGAACCGGTCCGAGCCGGCCGTCGCCGCCACCTTGATCCCCAGCACGTCGGCTGAGGAGGTCATGAACGGGAAGATGCACTCGATGAACTGGTTGCGCGGGCACCCGCCCGCGAACTCCACCGAGGCATTGGCCACGGTGCGGGTGACGGTGTCGATCCCGATCGTGCACCGCAGGAAGGTGTTCTCCCCCGTGGTGCTGATCTTCAGGCTGCGCGACGTGGCGCTCTGCGCCGCTTCGTCGTCACCCAGGCCCGCGATGTGGCAGTCCGCGAACAGGTTGCGGCCGCCCGAGATCGTCAGGCAGATCGCCGCCGTCGTGCCGGTCGCGAACCCATGAAACCACTGGATGTTCTTGAAGAGACACCCGGAGGCCGACACGGTGAAGAAGTTCGCAAACGCCGTGGTGCTCGAGGTGGGCGCGATGCGCGACCGGTTCGAGATGTTCACGCCGCTCGACACGCCGATGAGGTGCGTCGCGTTCTTCGCCCAGGTGAAGGCCGCATCCACGCGCGCCGTCGCCGTGGTGCTGCCGTCGCCCAACAGGACGATCGTGTCGTTCTTGCCGGCCGTGGCCAGGGCATACGCCCGGGACAGGGTCTGGACGGCCGTGGACGGGCTCTCGCCAATCTTGGTGTCGTCCCCGTTGACCGGGTTGAGGTAGATCAGGCGGCCGAGGCTGAGAATGAAGCCGCCGTAGAGGTCGGTGAACATGTCGTTGATCGCGTCGCGCGTGACGAAATCAAAGGCGCCTTCACCAGTGAGCGTTGTTTGTCCTGCCATGGGTCAATCCTCGAATACACGAACGTGAGTAAGTGGGGGGCCCCGGCCGGATGGGACGGCGCCCCCCAGTTCAGAAACGCCTGGTTAGGCGGCGGGTGTGACCGCTTCGAGGGCTAACGTGTTCCACTTGCCGTTGTCGGCAATGAGCGTGACCGACGCACCGATGTACGCCGCGAACGTCAGCGTGACATTGGCGCCCGTGGTGCCGTCGCCGATGATCGCGGACGGCGCCGTGATCACGTGGGCCGCGTCCGTGCGGCTGGTGATCTTGAGCACGATGCCGTTCTGCGACTGCGAGGGCGCGGCGATCGTGTACGCGCCGGCCGTCGCCTTGGTGAGCAGGTGCTCGCCGGGCTGGATCGTGATCGCGCCGTCCACGCCGTAGCTGTAGATGCGCTCGGGCTTGGGGATCACGAAGTCCGCGGCCGGGCCGTGGACCGCCGGGGCCAGGGTGTCGTGCGCGACCGCGGCCGTGCCGCCCTGTCCGCGCGCCACCTTGAACTGCGGCGTCAGTGAGATGTCCTGCACGACCAGCTTCTCGCTGTCGAGCAGGATCTGCGTGCCAACGACGACCGACGTGCCGCTGGCGAGAACGAGAATGGTCGCGCTGGCGTCAATCCCGCCAGAGAGGGTGGTTGCTGTGAGTGCCATGATGGTGTCCTCAGAAAAATGGTCAGGTGTGAGTCCCGGCGTGACCCATGGCCACGCCGGGCATCAGCAACGTCATCCGCAGATTCGTGCTGCGAGCTCGGCGCGCAGCACGGCCCAGCCGTACAGGATGTCGAGGCGGGTGGCGAAGATGTCCGAGGTCACCGTGTAGTCACGGATCATGCGGATGGACAGGCCCAGGTCCGGGTCGCTCATGCGCGCGGCCTTGTCCACCCCACCAGGGAGCGGCAGGTCGGCGCAGGCCAGCGTGAACGCGTCCTTGTGGTAGGCCAACGCCTGCGGGGTCACGACGCTCGCATACGCCGAGGCGCTGCCGAAGATCGTCACGGCCGCGTTGTTCGCGGGGGCGTTGCTCACGTTCTGGAACGCGCCGGTCAGCACGATCGCGGGGCTGATCGGGATCGTCATGTTGCCCGAGCCATCCGAGGCCGTGTCGGCCGTGACCACAAAGTCACGCAGCGATCCGGTGGACTGCCGGTTCTGGGGGTTGACCGCGTAGGTGCCGGCGAACTGCACGACGTCGCCACGCTTGAGGCGTGTCGCAGCCGAGGCCGTCCAGGCATCCGTGATGACCGACGAGCCGCTCTGGCTGGCGCCGTTCACGAGCGGGGTGCCGCCCAAGGCGCCGACCGTATGGCTGGCGACGTTCTGGTCCACCTTCCACTTGAAGCCGCCAGACTCGTCCATGCGGCCCTGCCGGTACTGCTTCTTGATCTGCTCGCCGTCGTTGAACAGGCCCTTCAGGGCGTTGACGATCGACCGGCCCATCTTCGGGGTGTAGACAATGGACCGCTGCCCGTCGTTCGGGGCCGCTTCCTCGTCCATCTTCACGCCCGCATCCAGGTAGGTGCCCCAGTCGGTGGCCAGCACGCCGGGCGTGCCAACCGTGTTGGCGATCTGGCTGTAGAGCTGCAAGCCGTCGTAGTCCACCTTGTTCGCGATGGTGGCGATGGCCGGCTTCAGATACCGCTCGGAGAACTGGTCGATGGACAGCTTGAGGTCGGACGAGGACATGACGAAGTCCACGCCGAACTGCGTGTTGAGCGCGACCGGGACCGACGTGTCCGTCGCATCCTCAATCTGCATCTGCTGACCGGACCGACCCACGAAGCGGGGCGGTTTGCGGACGTTCAGCACGGTGCCGATCTTGGCGCCCTCAACGCCGAAGCTCGCGTCGTAATGCCGCGTCACCCCTTTGGTGAACGACAGCATGTTTTTGAGGACACTCAGGGCCTCAAGCGTGATCATCGAGATCGTGAGGTACGTGTTGTCGGCCAGAGCCAGGCCGGCGGCGGGTGCATCGACGAAGTACTCGCCGAGCCCCAGGGTGATCAGAAGCGTGAGCAGGATCTGCCAGAGAGGCAGACGTGCCACGTCAAACGGGAAAAAGGTACGCATTGGCGTTTGCCCTCGCACAAAAAAGGTGAAGTCCCACGGGGCAGGTAGCCGATGCCTGCGGGTTTGTGCGGCCGACGCGATGGCCTTCCGTCTGTGGCGAGTGGCGCCATTCGATTTCCACTCCTCCCCACGCACCGGGCGGTGCGCGGGCGGGGCCACAGACGTCCCCGCACTCAGTACGTGGCCAGGAGGGAGGCGACACTCCGGCGAGGGGCTGAATGATCCCCTCAAGCGTGATGACGACAGGGCCGGGCGACGTCACGGCCGATACGCCAAGGGACCACCCATCACGCTCAGGCGATGGTCCCCGCGAACTGAAGAGGGTCCGCCTAGTCGGCGGTCCCCCGGGCACGCTCCCACTCACTGAGCGTGGTGATCTGCGACATCTCCTTCGGCACCCCGGCGTTGGTCGAGGACCCACGCATCGGGGCCGGAGGCGGCGGCGCCTTCGACACGGCGGGCTGCGCGACGCGCGCCGCGGCCGGTTTCTCCTGGGCGGCCGGCGTCTCGGTGGCAGCCGGCGTGGCCACCTTGGCCTCACGCAACCACTTCGAAATGGCGCCTTCCAGCCGTCCGATTTCCTTCGCCGCGGTCATGGGCGACATCCGGGCGATGTCGGCGCACACGGCCGGGCGCTTGTTCAGAAAGTACAGGACGTGCCCCGACAAGGGGCTTTCGGTGATCGCCTCGACCATGGCCGGCGTCACGGGCAGATCCCGGCCGGCGTCCATGACGGCCTCGAAATCGTTGTAGGTGTCCCGGGCCTCATCCAGGCGGCGGGTGTACACCTCTCGCTGGCGCTGCTGATCGGCCTCGATCGCCCGCTGGCGATCCGCTGCGTCCCGGTCATCCAGGATCTTCTGGGCGGCCGCGCGCGCCGCATCGACCGATTCCCGGACGCCTTCGTCGCGGTTCCACTTACTGTGGGCCTTCAGGTAGGCGTCGAAGTCTTCGAAGTCCTCCTGTTTGGGTTCCGGGACGGCGGCCGGCAGGGCCGGGGCCGCTACGACGTCTACGGCGGCAGCGACCACGGCGGGCGTCGGAGCCGAGGCGCGAGCGCGGAGCGATTCGTTTTCCCGGCGCTGTTCGGCCAATTCGCGTTCAAGCGTGGAGGTTGTGCGCGTCAGTTGGTCGATACGATCCCGGGCGCGCGACCGGCGCGGCTTCCCGGTGGCATCGGCAGCCGCCGCGTCCTCGTCGTCGCCGTCGGCTGTCTCAGGCGCGGCCGGGGTCTCCGCCGGCGTGGCCACAACGGCGGGTTCTGCGGCCGTCGCAGGAGCGACAGGATCGGCCTTGGCCTTGGCTTCGTCCTTGGCCGTGGCCGGGTCCGGGGCGGGCTGGTCCTGCGCGTCAGCCACCGGCGCGGAGAACGACCCTCGCGGATCGTCCACGTCCAGTGTCGCCAACGCCGCTTGGATGTCCGCTGCGGAGTCAGTCGTCGAGGCCAGTGTTGGTGCGTTCGCCACTATTGGTATCCCTTCTGTCCGGTCACGATGGTCCCATTCCTGTTTCGTGCGTCCAAATGAACCCCCCCCCGTCCCCTACTGCGGACGACCGCGGCCGGGCCGCTGGGGGCGGAAGGTCGGCGGCGACGGCGGCGGCTTGAGCAGGGCCTTGACCTGTTCCAGGTGGAGGGCAAACTGGTTGCCCATCTCCTG
>JANLHE010000287.1 GCA_024653875.1 Acidobacteriota bacterium | reverse complement strand
CTGGTCGAGTCCGTGCGGCAGGATCGGCGCAAGGGGCTGACGATCTTCGACGAGCAATACGTCGTCCGGCGCGGACGCGAGGTGCGGCGGCACGCGTTTCAGCTGACGTTCCGCACGCTGCCCATGGCCCGGATCCTGGCGCGCATCGAGCACGCCGGCTTCCGGATTGCCGATGTCTGCGGCAGCTACACGGGGGAGACCTGGCACCCCGAGGCCGATGTCTGGCTCGTGCTCGCCAGGCGGCGCTGACCGCGTGGTAACATTCAGGGTCCATTTTTCCGCCCGGAAGCCGCGGCCGTAGCCGCGCGCCGAGGGTGACCGACGGGCGCAGTTCACGGCGGGAGATTACGGCATGTCAGGCCATTCCAAGTGGCACACAATCAAGCACAAAAAGGGCGCGGCCGACGCGAAGCGCGGCAAGATCTTCACGCGCATCATCAAGGAACTCACGGTCGCGGCCCGCAACGGCGGCGGCGACCCTGACATGAATCCGCGCCTGCGGACGGTCATCGCGGATGCGAAGCAGGTGAACATGCCTGCCGACAACATCAAGCGGGCGATTCGCCGCGGCACGGGCGAAGAGGAAGGCGTGTCGTACGAAGAGGTCATGTACGAGGGCTACGGCCCCGGCGGCGTGGCGGTGCTCGTGGACACGCTGACCGACAACCGCAACCGCACCGTCAGCGAAATCCGCCACATCTTCGGCAAGCACGGCGGCAACCTCGGTGAAGCCAACAGCGTGGCCTGGATGTTCGAGAAGAAGGGCCTCGTCGTGGTCGACAAGGGCAAGGCGCAGGAAGACGCGCTGATGAACGTGGCGCTCGAGGCGGGCGCCGACGACATGTCGGACGACGGGAACGCGTGGGAAGTGACGTGCAGTCCCGATGTCCACCCGGCCGTGCTCGAGGCCGTCAAGGGCATGGGGATCGAACCCGACCGCTCCGAAGTCGCGATGCTGCCGAAGAACTACATTTCGATCGAGGGCAAGACGCTCCAGCAGATGATGAAGCTGATGGACGCGCTCGACGACAACGACGACGCCCGCAACGTCTGGTCGAACGCCGACTTCGAAGAAAAGGATATCGAGGCCTCGCTGGCGTGAGAATTTTCGGCATCGACCCCGGCTCGACCCGCACCGGTTATGGGTGCGTCGAGACCGACGGCACGCGTCACCAGCTGGTGACGTGCGGCGCGATTGCGTCCCCGGCCGGGTCGACCTTCCCCGACAAGCTGCACGTGATTCACGCCACGCTGGCGCGCCTGCTTCGCGAGACGTCGCCGGCCTGCGTGGTGGTGGAGAACCTGTTCTACTCGCGCAACGTGCGCTCCGCGCTGCAACTGGGCCATGCCCGCGGCGTGGTGCTCCTGGCGGCCGTGCAGGCCGGCGTGCCCATCGTCGAGTACACGCCGGCGGAGATCAAGCTGGCGGTGGTGGGATACGGGCGCGCCGACAAGACGCAGGTCCAGCAGATGGTGAAGCTGCTGCTGGGCCTCGCCGCGGTGCCCACGCCGCACGACGCCGCCGACGCGCTGGCCGCCGCGCTGTGCCACAGCCATTCCGGCACGTCGGCGCTGGCGCGCCGCACCACGCGCGCGTTGCCCCGCCATCTGAAAAACTGGCGCGACTATCGGCCGGCGACGGCCGGGCGCCAGACGCCGTGATCGCCCATCTCACAGGCCAGCTCCGGGAGAAAGACGCGCGGCGCGTGCAGCGCCTGGTGATCGATGTCCATGGTGTCGGCTACGAGGTGCTGGCGCCGCTCTCCACGGTGTACACGCTCGGCGAGCCCGGCGCGACCGTGTCGCTGCGCATCCACACCCACGTGCGCGAGGACGCGCTGCAGCTCTTCGGGTTCGCCACCGCGCTGGAGCAGATGCTGTTCGAGCGCCTCATCGCCGTGAGCGGCGTCGGACCCAAGCTGGCGCTGGCGATCCTCTCCGGCGTCGAACCCTCCGATCTGGTGCGCGCGATTTCGGGCAACGATCTGGGGCGCCTGACGGCGATTCCCGGCGTGGGCCGCAAGACCGCCGAGCGTCTCGTGGTGGAACTGCGCGACCGGCTCGCGCAGGAACTGGGCGAATCTCCCGCGGCGCCGGTCACGGCGGGCGCGGCCGTCAGGAACGACCTGCTCTCGGCGCTGGCGAACCTGGGCTACCAGCGGGCCGCCGCCGAGAAGGCCGTCGATCGGGTGGTGGGGCGGAGCACGGAGATTGCCGGGTTCGAGCCGGCCCTCCGTGAGGTGCTCAAGGAACTGGCCCGATGACCGACGACCAGCTTGTCGACGCCGCACCGCAGGATGACGACGCGCAGTACGACGCGGGGCTGCGCCCGCGCACCCTCGACGAGTACATCGGGCAGGATCGCGTGCGCGAGAACCTGCAGGTCTCGATCACGGCCGCGCGCCAGCGCGCCGAGGCGCTCGATCACGTGCTGCTCTTCGGCCCGCCCGGCCTGGGCAAGACCACGCTCGCGTATGTCATCGGCAACGAACTTGGCGTCCCCGTGCGCGCCACGTCCGGTCCCGTGCTGGAGAAGCCCGGCGACCTCGCGGCCATGCTGACCGCGTTGCAGCCGCGCGAAGTGCTGTTCATCGACGAGATCCACCGCATGAGCCCGGTGATCGAGGAGATTCTCTATCCGGCGATGGAGGACTTCGAGCTCGACATCCTGATTGGCCAGGGACCCAGCGCGCGATCGGTCAAGGTGCCGCTGCAGCCGTTCACCCTGATCGGCGCCACCACCCGCGCGGGCCTGCTGACCTCGCCGCTGCGCGCGCGCTTCGGGATCGTCCATCGGCTTGATTTTTATCAGGACCTGGACCTGACCGAGATCGTCACGCGTTCGGCGCGCATCCTCGGCGTGGAGACCGTGCCGGGGGCGTGCGAAGAGATCGCGCGCCGATCGCGCGGCACCCCCCGGATTGCGAACCGCCTGTTGCGCCGGATTCGGGACTTCGCCGAGGTCCGCGCCGACGGCGTGATCACGGCGGATGTCTGCCACCAGGCGCTGGAACTGCTGGAAGTGGACGCGCACGGCTTTGACGAAGCCGATCGGCGCCTGCTCAGGACGATCATCGACAAGTTCAGCGGCGGCCCGGTGGGCCTCAACAGCCTGGCGGCCGCCATCGGCGAAGAGAAAGACGCGATCGAGGACATCTACGAGCCGTATCTGATTCAGATCGGCTTCCTCGATCGCACGCCGCGCGGGCGGGTGGCCACCGCGCGCGCGTATGAATATTTCGGGTTGCTGGCTCCAGGAAAGGACCGTTTGTGGTGACGATTCGACCGGTGAAGATCGCGGGGCTGTCGGCGTTCGTGCCGCCCCATGTGCTGACGAATGACGATCTCGAAAAACTCGTCGAGACCTCGAACGAGTGGATCCTGCAGCGCACCGGCATCCGGGAACGGCACATCGTGGACCCGGGCATGGCCACGTCGGACATCGCGGCGCCGGCGGCGGTGGCCGCCATCGCGGAAGCCGGGCTGACCCCGGCCGACATCGGATTCATCGTGGTGGGCACCACCACGCCGGACACGATCTTTCCGAGCACCGCGTGCGTGCTGCAGGCGAAGATTGGCGCGACCAAGGCGTGGGGATTCGACCTGGGCGCCGCGTGTTCGGGGTTCACCTACTCGCTGACCGTCGGCTGGAAGATGGTGGCCTCGGGCGCCGTGGACCACGCACTGGTCGTGGGCGCCGACGTGATGTCGTCGATCATCGACTACACGGATCGATCGACGTGCGTGCTGTTCGGCGACGGCGCCGGCGCGGTCGTGTTGTCCGCCGCGGGGCCGGACGAGCCCTGCCTGATCGACTTCCTGCATGAGATTGACGGCAATGGCGGACCGGCGTTGTGCATGCCTGCCGGGGGCAGCCGGCGGCCCGCGTCCCACGAGACGGTGGATCAGCGGATGCACTTCGTGAAACAGGATGGCGCCACCGTGTTCAAGTTCGCGGTCCGCAAGAGCGGCGAGATCGCGCAGCGCCTGCTGGACCGCCACGGGTTCACCGGAGTGGATCTCGACCTGTTTGTGTCCCATCAGGCGAATCGCCGCATCATCGAGGCCACCGCTGAACGCATCGGCCTCGCGCCCGAGAAGGTGATCATCAACCTCGAGCGCTACGGCAACACCACCGCCGGGACCATCCCGCTGGCGCTCGCCGACGCGCGCGCCGACGGTCGCCTGAAGAAGGGCGACCTCGTGTTGCTCACCTCGGTGGGCGCCGGGTTCACGGTCGGGTCCATCCTGCTGCGCTGGAGCCTGTAGGGGTCCTGGGGTCCTGGGGTCCGGAGGTCCGGAGGTCCGATCTTCGGAGGCCGGAGCTTCAGCCCCGGCGCTGCAGCACGGCCGCGCCGCCGGCCGGCAGCGTGAGCGGCTGCCCCTCGTCGCCGCTGGTCAGCACGAGCTGCCACGCGCAGCCGGCCGGTGCCGGCAACTGGAACGTCACCGCGATCGCGCCGGCGTTGACCAGCACCGCCAGCGGCTCCTCTCCGGGCAGGTGCATCGCAAACGCGCTGGCGCCCGCATCGTGCCAGTCCGCCTCGGTCAGCGGATCGCCGGATGGGGACAGCCACGCCACCTCGCCGGCGGCGGATCCGGCAAAGAAGGTCTCGCGGCGCAGCGCCGGGTGCGCGCGCCGCACCGCGACGAGCCGCCGCACGAAGGCCAGCAGCGGCAGGTCCGCCCCATCCTCCGGCCGCCACGGCGTCCAGCTCAGCGCGCTGTCCTGGCAATACGCGTTGTTGTTGCCGCGCTGCGTGCGGCCCAGTTCGTCGCCGCCGCTGATCATCGGCACGCCCTGGGAGGTCATCAGCGTGAGCAGCAGGCTGCGCTGCAGGCGCGCGCGCCGCGCACGCACGTCCGGATCGGCCGTGGGCCCCTCCACGCCCCAGTTGGCGCTGAAGTTGTGGGACTCCCCGTCGCGGTTATCCTCCCCGTTGGCCTCGTTGTGTTTGTGCGCGTACGACACGAGGTCGGCCAGCGTGAAGCCATCGTGCGCGGTCACGAAGTTGATGCTGGCGTGCGGGTGCCGGCCCGGTGCGCCATACAGGTCGCTGCTGCCCGCCATCCGGGTGGCCAGCGCCGGCCGCGTGCCGCCGTCGCCCCGCCAGTAGCGCCGCGCATCATCGCGATACCGCCCGTTCCACTCGGACCAGCCCGCGGGAAAGTGCCCCAGCCGATAACCGCTTGCCGTCGCGTCCCATGGCTCGGCGATGAGCTTCACGCGGCTGATGACGGGATCCTGCGCGATCGCGTCCAGCAGCGGCGCCTGCGGGTCCACGTCACGGTCGCCGCGCACGAGCGCCGACGTGAGATCGAACCGGAAGCCATCGACGTGCATCTCCTGAATCCAGTAGCGGAGGCTCTCGAGGATCAGCCGCCGGACCACGGGCGCGCGCGTGTCGAGCGTGTTGCCACACCCGGTGAAATCCTCGTAGCGCGAGGGGTCGTCGGGCAGGAGGCGGTAGTAACCCGCGTTGTCGATGCCGCGCATCGAGAGCGTGGGCCCCAGATGGTCGCCCTCGGCCGTGTGGTTGTAGACCACGTCCAGCAGCACCTCGAGGCCCGCCGCGTGCACGGCCTTCACCATCGTCTTGCACTCGCGGACGACGCCGAGCGGATCGGTGGCCGACGCCAGCCGGGGATCCGGCGCGAAGAACCCGAGGGTGTTGTAGCCCCAGTAGTTGGCCAGGCCGCGCCGATGCAGCGCGATTTCTTCCACGCGGAAGTGGATGGGCATCAACTCAATCGCGGTCACCCCGAGATCGCGCAGGTGCGCGAGCGCCGCGGGGCTGGCCAGTCCGCGGAAGGTCCCGCGCGCCTCGACGGGCACCTCCGGGTGCAGGGCGGTGAAACCCTTGACGTGCAGTTCGTAAATGATCGTGTCGGTCCACGGCGTCCGGGGCGGGCGGTCGCCGCCCCAGTCGAAGGTGTCGGCGATCACGGCGCCCAGGGGCGCCACCGGGGACGGATCCCACAGGACGGGACGTCCCATCGCGCGCGCGCAGGGATCGAACAGCAGCACGTCCGGGTCGTGGCGGTGGCCCCGCGCGGGATCCCACGGACCGTCCACGCGGTAGCCGTACAACTGGCCGGGCCGGACCCCCTCCACGTGGGCGTGCCAGACGTCGCCGGTCCGATCGGCCAGCGGGATGCGGCGCGCCTCGCGGCGATCCGCCGGGGCGTCATACAGGCACACATCGACGCGGGTGGCGTGCGCCGCCGCCAGGGCGAAGTTGACGCCGACCTCGTCACAGGTGGCGCCAAGCGGAAACGGCCGTCCGGCGGAAACTCGCACGGCGGCAGTGTATGTCGGCTGTGCCACGATACGGGCGTGCGCGTGTCCGACTTTGACTTCGATCTGCCCGAACACCTGATCGCCCAGCACCCGCGCGCACGCGGCGCGTCGCGGCTGCTGGTCGTGGACCGCGCGGCCGGCACCTGGCAGGAGTCGCGCGTGGCGGACCTGCCGCGGTGGCTGCGCGCCGGCGACCTGCTGGTGGCCAATGACTCCCGCGTCTTCCCCGCGCGCCTCCTGGGCCGCCGCCCCGGCGGCGGCCGCGCCGAGTGCCTG
>JANLHE010000279.1 GCA_024653875.1 Acidobacteriota bacterium | reverse complement strand
CCAGCGGCCTGATGGCCGTGTTCGCGATTGCCGGAGGCCTCTGGATGGTCCCGGCGTGCGACAAGGCGTCCGCACTCACCACACCGACGGCCCTGGACTGCTCCTTCCCGATCGTCACCGGAGATCCCCACCTGTCCACCCCCCCGCGCTGTGTGATGTTCGCCGGGCATCCATGGCTCGTGAAAGCCCGCGCGCGCGCCGGCGCAGGCACCAATGCCTGGTCGGACAGCGCGGACAACGTCTGGGTTGACGCGTCGGGACTGCACCTGGCGCTGACCCAGCGATCCGGACAGTGGTTCGCGGCGGAGGTGACGTTGAACGACTCGCTGGGTTATGGCCGGTACAGCTTTCGCACGTCTACCCGGCTCGATCAGTTGGATGGCAACGCGGTCGCGGGCCTGTTCACGTATCACTACGCCGATCCGTCGTACGTCCATCGCGAAATTGACATCGAGTTCGCGGCGCGGCTGGGATCCACGCCGGGCGCCACCGGCCATTTCGCGGTCCAGCCCTATACGGCCCCCTTGCACACCAGGGACTTTGTGGTGACGGCATCGACGGACACGTGGCACCACATCGAGTGGCGGCCCCAGCGGGTGACCTTCACGAGCGGGTCCACCACGTTCACCTATGCCGGCGCGGACGTGCCTCCACCGGGGGGCGAGAACGTCCGCATGAACCTCTGGCTCTACGATGGCGAACGGCCGGCCACGGCGTCAGGCCTCGCCGTCACGGTGTCTGATTTTCGGTTCGAACGATGACGCGGGAGAGCCTGCAGGCACGGGCCCTCAAGGAGCCGATTATCGCGGGGCTCGCCCTCGCGGCGATCGCGCTCCATCTCCTGCTGAGGGCCACGGCGGGATCGACGCTCTGGGCCGGTGTACCGGCCGCGCAGTGGCCCCTGTTCATCGCCCTCGGGCTCGGCGGGCTTCCGCTCGTGCTCACCCTCGCCCGCCGCCTGGTGAAGGCCGACTTCAGCTCCGACCTGCTCGCCGGCATCTCCATCGTCACGGCCGTGCTGCTCGGCGAGTATCTGGCCGGCACGCTCGTGGTGCTGATGCTGTCAGGCGGCCAGACGCTTGAGGCCTACGCCGTGCGCCGCGCGTCGTCGGCCCTCTCGGCGCTGGCGAAGCGCATGCCGACCGTGGCCCATCACAAACGCGAGGGGGACATGGTGGATGTCCCGCTTGATGACTTGTCCCCCGGCGACGTGCTGGTGGTCTTTCCCCACGAAACCTGCCCGGTGGACGGCACGGTCATCGAGGGACGCAGCACGATGGACGAGTCGTACCTGACGGGCGAACCGTACGTGCTGTCCAAGACGGTCGGCACCACGGTGTTGTCTGGCGCCGTCAACGGCGAGGGCGCGCTGACCATTCGCGCCGACAAACGCGCGGTGGACTCCCGGTACGCCCGCATCATGGACGTGATGCGCGAGTCCGAGCAGCGCAGGCCGGCGTTGCGCCGGCTGGGCGACCAGCTGGGCGCGATCTATACACCGGTGGCCGTCGTGCTCGCGGCCGCCGCGTGGATCGCCACCGGCGATCCCGTGCGCTTCCTCGCCGTGATGGTGGTGGCCACGCCCTGCCCGCTCCTTATCGCGATTCCCGTCGCCATCATCGGATCGGTGTCGCTCTCCGCCAAGCGCGGCATCATCATCAAGGACCCGGCCGTGCTCGAGCAGATGGACACCTGCCGCACGGCGATCTTCGACAAGACCGGCACGCTCACCTACGGCCAACCCCAGCTCACCGAGATCCTCACTGCCAGCGGCGTGACGGCTGACGACGTGCTGACGGCGGTGGCAAGCCTGGAACGTTATTCGCGCCATCCGCTGTCGGAGGCCATTCTCGACGGCGCGAGGGCGCGCGGCCTCGCCCTCTCCGAGGCCACGGAAGTCAGCGAGCGTCCCGGCGAAGGCTTGCGGGGATTGATCGGCGACCGGCGCGTGCAGGTCACGAGCCGCGCCATGCGGCTCGCGGCGTCGCCCGACGACGCCGCCCGGTTGCCGGAGCAGGCCGGCGGACTCGAGTGCGTGGTGGCGGTGGACGGCACGTACGCCGCCACGATGCGGTTTCGCGACGAACCGCGGCACGACGGCACGTCGTTCCTGCGGCACCTGCACCCGCACCACGGCATTACCCGCGTGCTGCTGGTGTCGGGCGACCGCGAGAGCGAGGTGCGGTACCTCGCGGAACAGGTGGGGATCACCGAGGTGTTTGCCAGTCAGAGTCCCGAGCAGAAGGTCGCGCTGGTCAGGGCGGAGACGGCACTGGCGCCCACCCTCTTCATGGGCGACGGCATCAACGACGCCCCGGCGCTGACCGCCGCCACGGTGGGCATTGCGTTCGGACAAGCCAGTGATGTCACGGCCGAGGCGGCCGGCGTGGTGATTCTCGACAGTTCGCTCGGGCGGGTGGATGAACTGCTGCACATCGGACGCCGCATGCGCCGCGTGGCGCTGCAAAGCGCGATCGGCGGCATGGCGCTGAGCGTGGCCGGCATGTTCCTGGCCGCCGCGGGCCTTCTGCCGCCCGTGGAAGGCGCCGTGATGCAGGAACTGATTGACATCATCGCGGTCGTCAACGCGCTGCGCACCAGCTTCGCCCCCCGGGCGCTGACCGACTTCGAGCCCGTGTAAGCACGCCCGCAAAGTGATAGAATCCGTCGGCTTTTCTGTTCCACCTGGTTGATCGTCCGGTGACCCGTGTTTCCGCCGAGGTGCGTCCATGGTCTCTGTCACGTCGCTGCTGATTCCCATTCTCGTGTCCGCCGTGTTTGTCTTTGTCGCCAGTTCCGTCATTCACATGGTGCTGGGTTACCACAAGCACGACATGCGCCCGTTGCCCAGCGAGGATGCGGCGCTTGAGGCGCTGCGGGGTTTCACGATTCCTCCTGGCGATTACTGCGCACCGTACGCCGGGTCGATGGAAGCCATGAAGTCGCCGGCTTTCGCCGAGAAGATCGCGCGAGGGCCGGTGGTCTTGATGACGGTGAAGGCTGGCGGCTCGATGAACATGGGCGCCCAGCTCGCCCAGTGGTTTGTCTACTCGGTGGTCGTGAGCGTCTTTGCGGCCTATGTGACCGGCCGAGTGCTGACCGCCGATGCGCACTACCTCCAGGTGTTCCGGGTGGCCGGCGCCGTGACGTTCCTGGGGTACGCGATGGCGCTCCCGCAGTTCTCGATCTGGTACAACCGCAACTGGGGCACCACGCTGCGATCGATGTTCGACGGCCTGATCTACGCCTTGCTCACGGCCGGCACGTTCGGCTGGCTCTGGCCGTAAGCGCTTGAATGGCACGCATCCCGGTCGCCGTCGTCCAGGCCCACGTCGCGGATTCGCTGGAAGAAGGTCTCCTCGAAACGAGACGACTGGCCCTGGACGCGGCGGCCGGCGGTGCGTCCCTCGTCGTGTTCCCGGAGACCTGGCTGCCTGGATACCCCGCGTGGCTCGATGTCTGTCGTGACGTCGCGTTATGGGATCACGCGCCGGTCAAGGCGGTCTTCGCGCGCTATCGTTCCGAGAGTGTCGACGTGCACGGGTCGTCCGGCGCCGCGCTCGCCCGGATCGCCGCGGACGCGGGCGTCACGATCGTCGTTGGTGTCAGCGAGCGAGTGGCGTCCGGGCCCGGCTTCGGCACCCTCTACAACACACTGCTGACCTACGGCCCCGACGGCCGGCTCCTCAATCACCATCGCAAGCTGGTGCCGACCTACAGCGAGCGCATAGTCTGGGGACCCGGCGATGCCCGGGGCCTTCGCGCCGTGGACACCGCGTGCGGCCGCGTCGGCGGCTTGGTCTGTTGGGAGCACTGGATGCCGCTCGCGCGGCAGGCGCTGCACGTCTCGGGCGAGGACATCCACGTCGCCGTGTGGCCGACCGTGTTCGAGCGGCACCAAATCGCCAGCCGGCACTACGCGTTCGAAGGCCGCTGCTTCGTGCTCGCGGCCGGCTCGCTGATGCGCGCTGGCGCGCTGCCGGCGGACCTGGAACACGATCCCGCCCGCGCGCCCTCAGACGACGCGCTTGTGATGCGGGGCGGCAGCGCCATCATCGGCCCCGACGGCGCCTACATCGTCGAGCCGCACTTCGATGCGCCGGCCATCCTGCATGCCGTGCTCGACACAATGGTGCTGGACCAGGAGCGCATGACGCTCGATGTGGCCGGGCACTACTCACGGCCCGACGTGTTCGGGTT
>JANLHE010000273.1 GCA_024653875.1 Acidobacteriota bacterium | reverse complement strand
CGGCGCGGCGACGACGAGCGTCGTGCGATCGGCGGTCACCGGCGGTGCGACCGGACCCAATCGCAGCTGCTGGAGCATGGCGCGGGTCCAGACGTCCACCGCGTGGGTCTCGGCGACGTACTCGTGGACTTCCTGCGCCAGGACTCCAGCGCCGATGATGGCGACACGCGCCGATTCCTGCGCGTGCCGGCGGACGGCGGAGCCGTACGTGCGCGAACCCAACCCGCGCAGGTGAGCCTCGCGAATGATCCGCGCGTCGGTCAGCACCTGCTGGCCGAGCCGGCGCAGCCACCGGTGCGCGGGTGAGTCGAGCGATTCGAGAAACGTCTTGAACTGACCCTGAACCTGGGTTTCACCGGTCATCGGCGAGTGCAGGCCGCACACGACTTCCACCAACCGCGTGTACGCGGCGCCGTCCTCAACAATTGGAATACCGGCGGCATCGACGTCGTCGTCGAGGAACAGGAGGTCGCGGACGCAGGTGCGGAACGTGGCGACCACACTGCCTGCCGGAAAACTTGACGGGTCGAGGGGCTGAGCCCGCCGTTCGAGGTCGATCAGTCGCAACCGCACTCCTGAATCTTATGAACATCGCCGTGGGGAATTGTCACGGTATTGTCAGCGAGAACCGCGCCCGGGACCAGCCTCGGTAAGCTCTATGCGAGTGACGCGACCACCCCTTGGCGTGCTGCTGCTTCAACTGGGGACGCCGGACGCCCCGACCCCGGCGGCCCTGCGGCGGTATCTCGCGCAGTTCCTGTCAGATCGGCGGGTCATCGACCTGCCGCGGTGGCAGTGGCTGCCCGTCCTTTACGGCATCGTCCTGCGGACCCGGCCTCGGAAGTCCGCGGCCGAGTACGCCAAGGTGTGGACACCGGAAGGGGCGCCGCTACTGGTCACGTCGCGCCGGCAGGCGGCGCTCGTCGAGGAACGCCTGACCGCGGCTGGGGTCGACGCGCGCGTTCGCGTTGCGATGCGGTACGGCGACCCGTCCACCGAATCCGCGCTCGGGGACCTTGAGGCCGCCGGCGTCGATCGAATCGTCGCCCTGCCGATGTACCCGCAGTATGCGAGTGCGACCAGCGGGTCGAGTCTCGAGGATCTGTATCGCGCGGCCGGTCGCCGGCGTGTGGTGCCGGCCCTGTCGGTCGTGCCGCCGTACTTCGACGCGCCGGGATACATCGACGCACTGGCCGCCGTGACCCGCCAGTCGCTGGCCGGGTGGACGCCCGATCACCTCGTGCTGAGTTTCCACGGAATTCCAGAGCGGTACGTGCGCGAGGGGGACCCGTACGCGTCGCATTGTCAGGCCACCGCCGAGGCGCTGCGGGCCGTGATGGGGTGGCCATCAACGCAGGTGACCGCCTCGTTTCAGTCGCGGTTCGGGCGGGAGGTCTGGCTGCAGCCATACACCGATGCCACGCTGCGGCGTCTGGGTGAGGCGCGGACGGCGCGCGTGGCCGTGTTGTGTCCAGGGTTCACCGCCGACTGTCTGGAGACCATCGACGAGATCGGAAACCGCGAACGTCACAAGTTCGAGGCGGCTGGCGGCGGTGAACTCCGGCTCGTGCCGTGTCTCAATGATTCCCCGGCCTGGATCGAGGCCATGCAATCCATGGTTCAGGGTGTCGTCTCGGGCCACGTAATCGTCTAAGAGCGGTCTCACGACGGATTTCACAGGGAGACGCGGAGGCGCGGACCGCCGGCAGCACACCCGGGTCGGCCACGAACTCACGGGTGTAGAATCTGGGTGTCTCGGGGGAGCGACACCATGACGATCGCCGAAGAAGCCGAAGCGTTGCTGTCTCGCCTCACGCGTGGTGAAAAGGCGCGCCTGCTACAGCGTGTGGCCCAGGAACTGGGAGACGCGTACCCCGGCATCGACGTGATAGGCGATGTCTGCGGCGGGGAGCCGGTCATCGTGCGGACGCGCATTCCGGTCTGGCTCTTGGAGCACGCCAGGCGACTCGGGTCGACCGAGGCCGATTTGCTTCGCTCCTATCCGGCCCTGCGCGCCCAGGACTTGGCGAACGCGTGGACGTACGTTCGCTCACATGAGGATCAGATTTCGGCACAGATCCGGGAACACGAAGCGGCGTGAGTGGTCGTGGCACGTTTCTTCACGGACGAAAACTTCCCGTTGCCTGTGGTCGAAGAACTGCGTCGCCTTGGCCACAACGTCGTGACTCTCGCCGACGCGGACAGGGCTGGGCAATCGCTGCCAGACGAGACGGTCCTGCGTCTCGCGATTGCTGACGAACGGGCCCTCATTACGCTGAACCGCGTACATTTCATCCGACTGCATGGCTCAGTACCGGACCACACGGGCATCATCGTCTGCACGCTCGATCTTGACTTCGTCGGTCAGGCCGGAAGAATCCATGACGCTGTTGGGGCGCGGCCAGTCCTTGCCGGTGAGCTCATTCGCGTCAACCGCCCACCCATTACTCCGTCCTGAGCGCCTTGAGCGGATTGAGGACCGGACCTCAGGAAGCGGCCGCTGGGCGCCACGTCGAAGTGGGTGTGGTAGCTGCCCTGCGTGCGCGTGAAGGTGTCGCGAAACAACACCTTCGGCGCGGCGAACATGGAAGTGATCGACATCCTCCCAGACCTTAGAGCGCGTTTCAGATCTCTGTAGACGGAGGGCACGGGCTTTAGCCCGTGCCGCACGCCCCGGGCTGAAGCCCGGGGCCTCCGTACGACTACACCCAAGTGAAAACTGCTCTAG
>JANLHE010000272.1 GCA_024653875.1 Acidobacteriota bacterium | reverse complement strand
GCGAACGGAGATATCGGCGGATCGTCGAGGTCGCGAGCGAAGGGATTTGGGAAATCGACGCCCAGAGCCGTACCACCTTCGTGAGCGACCGCATGGCCGAGATGCTCGGCTACTCAGTGTCCGAGATGGCCGGCGTGTCCCTGTTCGAATTCATGGACGAGGAGGGCAACGCGATTGCGGCCGAGAGTGTCCGGAGGCGACAGGCCGGGATCAGGGAGCGGCACGATTTCAAGTTCCGCCGAAAGGACGGCGGCGATCTCTGGGCGATTGTGTCGGCCGATCCCATCTTCGACTCGGCTGGTGCGTATGCCGGATCGCTGGGCTTGATCACCAACATCACAGAGCGCAAACAGGCTGAAATGGCCTTGCACTCCCTCGTGCTGGGCCTCGCTTCGGTGGGCGTGACGTTCTTCCCTGCGCTGGTCAGGGAATTGGCCACCGTGCTGAACGTCCGTTACGCCTTCGTGGCCCGGTTGCTTTCGGGGCTACCAGAGCGGGCGCGCACGATCGCGGTCTGGGCGAATGGCCAGGTGGCCGATAACTTTGAGTACGAGTTGGCCGACACGCCGTGCGCGAGCGTGGCGGGCCAGACCCTCTGTTACATCCCGGCCGGCGTTCAAGAGCAGTTCCCCAGGGACCGGCTGCTCTCCGACCTGGCTGCGCAGGCGTATCTCGGTGTGCCTTTGTTCGCCTCCAGCGGCCGGGCGCTGGGGCTATTGGTGGTGTTGCATGACAAGCCGCTGCCGCTGCCGCTGCCGCAGATCGCTCACGATCTCTTGCGGCTGTTTGGCGGCCGTGCCGCTGCCGAGTTGGAGCGACACGAGGCCGATGAGGCCGTGCGAACCTTGTCAAGTGCGATCGACCAGACCGAGGAGAGCATTCTGGTTACCGACCTGGCCGGCGTGATCGAATACGTGAACTCGGGTCTGGAACAGATGACCGGCTACACTGCCGGCGAGGTCAGGGGCCTGACGCCGCGCGTCTTCAAGTCCGACCGCCACACTCCGGCCTTTTACCAGGACCTGTGGAAGACACTGCTTGACGGGCGACCCTTCCGCGCCGAATTCACCAACCGGCGCAAGGACGGCGCGCTGTATCAAGAGGAGAAGACCATCAGGCCGCTCCGCAATGACCAGGGCGCGATCACGCACTTCGTCTCCGTGGGCCGCGACATCACCGAGCGCAAACGCGCGGAGACACGGATGCGGCGGTTCTCGTACGAGATCATCGCAGCGCGGGAGGCCGAGCGGAAGCAGGTGTCGTCCGTCCTGCACCACGATCTGGGCTCACTGGTCGTGGGGATTTCGGCATATTTTGACGCGGTCGAGAAAAACCTTGGCTCCGGGAACACTGCGGACGCACTGAAGTGGATGAAGCGCACCCGAAAGCTGTTCGACGAGTCAGTGGGCCATCTCAAGCGCGTGGCCGTCCAACTCCGGCCGCCTGAGCTTGATGCCCTTGGATTGCGTGCGGCCCTGCGCCAGCACTTCTCCCAGGTCACCGCGCACGGGAGTACTCGGGTTCATTTCAGGGAAACCCTGGGGCGACGACGGGTGTCCGGTGACACCGCCACCGCCCTGTTCCGAGTGGCGCAGGAGGCGCTGACCAATGCCATCACCCACGGTCACGCGAAGCGCGTTGACGTGTCCATCACTGCGTCGAAACAAAAAATCAGCATGACGGTTCGCGACGACGGCCAGGGATTCGATCTCCTCGAACAACGGCCGGCCCGCGCCCACATGGGCTTGCGCGTGATGAAGGAGATGATGGTCTCTGCCGGGGGCGCCTTCACGATTGATTCAGGACCGCGGAAGGGAACCACGGTGCGTGTGTGCTTGCCGCTTGGGATCGCAGCCCCGGAGCAGGGAGACCTCCCGGGGAAGGGGGGCGGCGCATGAGCATTCGCGTGATCATTGGCGACGACCACCCCGTGGTCCGTGACGGCCTGCGTCTGACGATCGAAAACGGCGGGGAGGATATCGTGGTCGTCGGCGAGGCTGCGGACGGTCTGGAGGTCCTGGCGATGGCCAGGACGAGCCCCGCCGATGTCTTCATTCTCGATGTCACCATGCCCAACATGAACGGCGTCGACACCGCCAGAGAACTGCTCAAGCGGCTTCCCCACGCGAAGATCATCATGCTGAGCCTGCACGACACGAAAGCCATAGTGGAAGAGGCGTTGGAGGCCGGCGCGCGCGGCTACCTGACCAAGGAGATGGCCACTCGCATGGTCGTCGAAGCGGTGATCGAGGTCCACGCAGGACGGCACTTTCTCTGTCCGAGGATTGCCCATTTCGTCCGTCAGTCTGCGCTCCCCTGTGGGGCCACGCCGCGGAAGGGAGCGGCCCGGACGGCGCTCACGGCACAGGAGAGAAAGGTGCTGCAGCTCATCGCCGAAGGCCGCAGCACCAGGGAAATCGCGACGATACTGGAGGTGTCCAGCAACACCGTCCACGCCCACCGGAACCACGTCATGGCCAAGCTGAACATCCACAAGCAGGCCGCGCTGGTCCGCTACGCCATCAAGGCAGGCATCGCGAAACTCTAAAAGCGTCTCACCCCTTTGGGTCATATCGCTTTGTGCCGGGCTGTGGCACCGTGCCCATCTCATGAAAAGCAGGACAGGCACCCGGCCCAGGAGGCAGGCACCGGCCCGTGCCAGTAGTTTCATGTACGAGCGCGGTGAAGAGGTCTTGGTCAACACGCAGGCCGACGGCAAGGCTCGCAGCGCCACCAAGCGCAGGCGCGTGGAGGCGGTCCCGGCCGAACGCGCCGCTCAACAGGCCGTGGTCGCCGGCCTCGGGCACCTGGCGCTGGCAGGCGCGGATCTGTCGCGCCTCTTCAACCAAGCCGTGGCGAGGATCGCCGAGACCCTCGGTGTCGAGTACTGCAAGGTGCTCGAGTTGTTGCCGGACGGCACGCTGAAGCTCGTCGCCGGCGTTGGTTGGCAAGCGGGCTTGACCGGCCACGCCAGCGTGGGCGGGGGGCGCGACTCACAGGCCGGCTTCACGTTGCTGTCGAGGGCCTCGGTCGTGGTCGACGATCTCAGAGTGGAGACACGGTTCAGCGGGCCGCAACTGCTGCACGATCACGGCGTGGTGAGCGGCATCAGCGTCATCATCGGTGAGATGTCCCACCCGTTCGGCGTGTTGGGAGCGCACACGGCCCGCCGCCGCGCCTTCACGCCCGACGACGTGAATTTCTTCGAATCCGTCGCCCACGTGTTGGCTGAGGCCGTGCACCGGCAACACTCGGCAGAGGTCCGCCACCTGCAAAGCGCCGCCCTGAACGCCGCTGCCGACGCCATCGTCATCACCGATCGTCAGGGCGCGATCGAGTGGGTCAACGCGGCCTACAGCGACTTGACCGGTTTCAGCTTTGACGAGGCCCAGGGGAAATGGCCACTGAGACTGGTCAAGTCGGGAATGCACGATCGCGCGTTCTATACGGAGCTGCTCGACGTGGTAGCCGCCGGCGATGTCTGGCGCGGTGAGATCACGAGTCGCCGGAAGGATGGGAGCCTGTACCCCGAGCAGTTGACCATCACGCCGGTGAAGGACGCCCAGGGCGGAATCACGCACTTCGTGACGATCGGGCGGGATCTGACCGAACAGCGCCGTCTTGAGGCCAAGGCGATGAGCGCGCAGGTCGCCGAGGAATCCCAGGTGATCCTGCGTACCGCCATGGATGGCTTCTGGATCGTGGATATGCAGGGGAGGATCCTGGAGGCGAACGAGGCGTACTGCAACCTGATCGGCTACACCCGTGCCGAACTGCTGGCGATGGCGATCTCCGATATCGAAGCGGTCGAGTCGCCAGAGGAGGCCGCGGCACATATCGCCACCCTCATGCGCACCGGCTCGGGTCGTTTCACGACCCGCCACCGACGGAAGGACGGCGCGGTGCTGGATGTCGAGGTCAGCGCCAACTACCTGCCGCGTGACCGCCGGTTCTTCGTGTTCGTTCGCGACGTGACGGAGCGGCAGCGCCTCCAGGCCAAGCTGGTCGAGGCGAATGAGACGCTGGAGCGTCGCGTCGCCGCGCGCACCGCTGAGCTGGAAACCACCATCGCAGCTCTACGGGAGAGTGAGGAGAGTTTCAGATCCCTGTTCGACACGGCGGCCGACGCCATTCTGGTGATGAACGCCGACGTCTTCCTGGACTGCAACGCCAGCACCGAGGCGATGTTCGGATGCCGGAAGGAAGACCTCGTCGGGCAGTCCCCGATGGCGTTCTCACCGCACGAACAGCCCGATGGACAGCTGTCATCCAGGAAGGGCCCGGCGCACATCAACGCGGCGTTGGGAGGAGCGCCGCAGTCCTTTGAATGGAAACATCGCCGGGCCGACGGCACGCTATTTGACGCCGAAGTGCGCTTGAACCGGGTCGAATTGAGTGGCGCGATGCACTTGCAGGCGATCGTTCGAGATGTCAGCCACCGCAAGCAATCTGAGGAGCAACTGGAGCGGATTCGCTCGGAATACCGGTTGATTCTGAACTCCGTCGAGCAGGGCGTGCACTGGGTCGGGGTCGATCGACGAATCAAGTTTGAGAATCCCGCCAGCGCCATGATGCTGGGGTACGCCCCCTCCGAACTGATCGGCAGGCCGGCGCATACCACGATGCATCACATGCGTGCCGATGGCACCGCCTACCCTGTCGGCGAGTGCCCAATCTACGCAAGTATGGCAGATGGCGTGGTGCGTCGAGTACGGGACGAAGTGTTCTGGCGCAAGGATGGCACGAGTTTTCCCGTTGAGTACACGAGTACGCCGGTTCGCGACGAGCACGGCCGCTCTGCAGGCACCGTGGTGGTGTTCACCGACATCACCGAGCGCACGCGGGCGGAAGCGGACCTTCGGGCGTCACAGATCGAGTACAAGGCGTTGTTCGAAAGCGCGAACGACCCGATCATCATCTTCGAGCCCGAGGAGGAGATCATCCTGGAGGCGAACGAGCGCGCCTGTTCGACCTATGGGTTCTCCAGGGACGAACTTGTGGGCACGAGCCTGAAAGTGCTCACCAAGGACGTGGAGAGTGGAGAGCGTGCGTTACGCGAACTACTGAGGACCGGCACCGTCGACGATCTTGAGACCACTCACCTCCGCAAGGACGGCACACAAATCGATGTGCTGGTCAGCGCCTCGGTGATTGAATTCAAGGGAAGGAGGGCGGTCCAGACGATTACCCGGGACATTACCAAGCGGCGGCTGGCGGACGAGGCCCTGCGCCTGCACAGCGCCGCCTTGAATGCCGCTGCCAGCGCCATTGTCATCACGGCCCTCGACGGCACGATCGAATGGGTGAACGTGGCGTTCAGCGCCTTGAGCGGCTACAGTGCCGAGGAGGCCGTCGGCAGGAACCCTCGTGATCTGGTCAAGTCCGGCGTGCACGAACCGGCGTTCTACAAGCACATGTGGGACACCCTGCTCGCCGGCGACGTCTGGAGCGGCGAGATGACGAATCGGCGCAAGGACGGGGGTGTGTACGCCGAGGAGATGACCATCACACCCGTGCGGGGTGCCGATGGACAAGTTAAGCACTTCATTGCCATCAAGCGAGATCTCACCGAACAGCGCGAGTTGGCGGCCCAGTTCCTGCAGGCCCAGAAGATGGAGATTGTCGGCCGGCTGACCGGCGTCGTCGCGCATGATTTCAACAACCTGCTGACCATCATCAACGCGACCGCCGAGCTGGCGGCCAACGGGCTGAAGCTGGACGACCCGCTGCGTATCGACCTCCAGGAAATCTCCCGCGCCGGAGAGCGGGCTGAAGGGCTGACCCGCCAACTGCTGGCCTTCAGCCGCAAGCAGGTGATGCAGCCCAGGATCCTGGACCTGAGCACACAGGTCGTAGAACTGCAGCGTATGCTTCAGCGGCTGGTCGGGGAAGACGTGGCGCTCGTGATCGTGCCGGCCGAAGGCGTGGGCGCCGTCATGGCGGATCCCGGGCAGATCGAACAGGTGATTCTCAACC
>JANLHE010000268.1 GCA_024653875.1 Acidobacteriota bacterium | reverse complement strand
ATCGGGTCGAGCCCGGCGGCCTTGCGCGCCGGGTAGAAGCCGAAGAAGACTCCGACAAAACCCGCGAAGCCGACCGCGGTCACGATGGCGTCAATCGGCACGACCGCCGGCCAGTTCTGGTACCACTTCACGAACTCCGCGATGCCGTAACCCATGGCGATGCCCAGCGCACCGCCCACCATGGAAATCACCACGGCCTCCACGAGGAACTGCATGAGCACGTCGCTGCCGCGCGCGCCGATGGCCATGCGCAGGCCAATCTCGCGCGTGCGCTCGGTCACCGAGACCAGCATGATGTTCATGATGCCGATGCCGCCGACCATGAGCGACACCGCCGCGATCCCCGCCAGCAGGGAGGTCATCGTGCTGGTCTGCTGCGTGCGGAAGGCGACCATGTCCTCCAGCGTCTGCACGCGGAAGTCGTCTTCTTCGCCGGGGCCGATGTCGTGCTGCACGCGCATGGCCACGCGGATCGATTCGGCCGCCTGGGCAATGCCATCGGCGCTGTAGGTGGAGACGGTGATGTTGTTCAGGTGCTGGATGCCCTGGATCTTCTTCTGGACCGTCGTGAACGGCACGAACACCTGGTCGTCCTGGTTCTGGCCGCCCGACGACGCGCCCTTGGACGCGAAGACGCCGATGACCTTGAACACGTGGTTCCGGACGCGGAGGTTCTCGCCGGTCGGATCCTGCTCAGGGTAGAGCAATTCAGCGACGTTCGCGCCGAGCACCACGACCTTGGCGGCGGCCTGCACGTCCTGCTCGGTGAAGAACTGGCCGTACTTCAGCGGCCACGCCTTGATGAACGGCCAGTCCACGTTGGTGCCCTGCACCTGGGTGTTCTGGTTCTGGTTGCCCGCGATGAGCTGCGCCCGCGTGCTGACCCCTTCGGTGAGCCACTGCACTTCCGGCAGGGCTCGGAGCGCGGCCGCATCGGCCGGCATCAGGCGGCTGGAGTTGCCTTCGCCCATGCGGACGCCGCCGGAGGTGAAGTTGCCGGCCGAGACCGTGATCATGTTCGTGCCGGTCGCCTTGATCTGTTCCTCGATCGAGGCCTGCGCTCCCGTGCCCAGCGCGACCATCGTGATCACCGCGCCGACGCCGATGATCATGCCCAGCATGGTCAGCGCGGTGCGCATTTTGTTGCGGCCGAGCGCCTTCAGGGCGATGCGAAAGACCATCAAGAGTGACATGTCGTGCTCCTTACTTGTGCGCTTCTTCCGGATGCGGAATCAAATCCGGCTCCGGCGGGGGCAGGGCGGCGAGTTCGTCCGTGGCGTTACGCCGATGCGTGATCTTCTGGTCGGCGACGACACGGCCGTCGCGGAACCGGATGAGACGGGTGCCGTACTCCGCGATGTCCGCCTCGTGGGTGATGAGCATGACGGTGATGCCGCGCTCCTGGTTGAGGCGCTGGAAGATGCCCATGACCTCGATGCTGGTGCGCGTGTCGAGGTTCCCGGTGGGCTCGTCCGCCAGGATGATCGACGGCTCGTTGATCAGCGCGCGGGCGATGGCCACGCGCTGCTGCTGTCCGCCCGACAACTGGTTCGGCATGTGGTGGAACCGATCGCCGAGGCCCACGATCTCGAGCGACGCCATCGCGCGCTTGTGGCGTTCGGCGGTCTTGAGGCCGCTCTTGTTGTTGTAGAGGAGCGGGAGTTCGACGTTGTCGATCGCCGTCGTGCGTGTCAGCAGGTTGAAGCCCTGGAAGACAAACCCGATCTTCTGGTTGCGCACGCCCGCCAGTTCGTCCTTGGACAGCTGCGCCACGTCCTTGCCGTCGAGGAAGTACTCACCACTCGTGGGTTTGTCGAGCGCCCCGATGATGTGCATGAAGGTGGACTTGCCGGACCCCGAGGGGCCGGTCACCGCCACGAACTCACCGGGCTCGACGTCGAGGGACACGCCCCGCAGAGCGCGGACCTCATGGTCGCCCATGTGGTAGACGCGGGTCAGGTCACGAACAGAAATCACGGGCACGAAAATCGCTCCTTCACAATCAGAACCGCGGGAGAGGGGCCGGCGGACGCCTTAGCGCCCGCGCCCGCCCGGCATGCCGCGTCCGGGCTGCTGGGAGAACGGATTGCCTTGCGTCGTGCCCGTGGTGGTCCGTGCCGCCAGCCACGGCATGACGATGTTGCTCACCAGTTCGGTGCCGACCGTCAGCTCAGGGGGACCGCTCACCAGCTCGGTGAACGTGCCGTTGGTGATGCCCTGCATGATGTCCAGGCGCTTGAGCGTGCCGAACTTGTGGGTCGCGTCGGCGGGCACCAGGATGTAGACCTGGCCGCGCGTCGGGTTCCGCACGATGGCGGGGAACAGCTCATCGATGGACTGCGCAGTGCGCTGCGCAAGTGGGACGGTCGGCACTGCCGGTGCGGCATTGCCGCCCCGGCCACCGCCGCGTCCGCCGCCGAAGTTGATGCCCGCCTTGGCGAAGGCCGCCATCTGCTGATCGCGGGGGAGCGCGCGGATGGCGTCAATCTGCTTCTGCTGCTCCGGGGTGAAGTTGGCGTTCATCCCGCCTCCTCGTCCGGCGCGGTCGCCACCCGTTCGGCCCGACGCCGCCGCGAAGGGGTTCGGGCCGGCGGCATCGCCGCCCTGACGCGCGCTGGCTGCAGGCCGTGCGGCCGCCGGTGTCGCTCCGTTCGCGCCGCGGCCGCCGCCACGGCCCGCCGGTGTCGGGGGCTCCTGGCTCAGCGCGGTGTACATGTCGTTGCTCGGCCGGAAGCGCAGCGCGGCGTTTGGAATGCGCAGCACGTTGTCACGGCGCGACACTTCAATGCGCATCGACGCCGTCATGCCGGGCTTGAGGCGGAGCTGCGGGTTCCGCACGCGAGCGACCGTGGTGTAGGTCACCACGTTGGACTGAATCGTCGGGTTGAGCCGCACCATCGTGATCTCGCCCTCAAAGGTCTGCTGCGGATACGCGTCCACGGTGAAGCGGACGACCATGCCCGTGCGGACCTTGCCGATTTCCGACTCGTCCACGCCGCCTTCGAGCTTGAGCGTGGTCAGATCTTCGGCAAGCGAGAAAAGCGTGGCGACGTTCTGCGCGGACTGCACCGTCTGGCCGGGGTCCACCGCGCGGGTGACAACCACGCCGGCGATGGGGGACACGATGGTGGCGTAACCGACGTTGAGCTTGGCCTGATCCAGGCTGATTCGCGTGGAGATGATCGATTTTTCGGCCGAGGCGATCTGCGCCTCGCGGCTCTTGACCGCAAGCTCGGCCGCTTCATACGCCTGCTGGGTGGCCAGCTTCTTTTCGAAGAGTTCACGCTGGCGCTCCAGGGTCCGCTTCGCGTCGGCGAGTTGCACCTGCTGGTTGGCGATTTCGCCTTCCTGCCGCGCGATGCTGGCTTCCTGAATCTGGACCTGGGTCTCGAGGAGCGACGTGTCGATCTTCGCCAGGACCTGGCCCTTCTTCACGATGTCGTTGAAGTCGGCGTACACGGCCTCGACGCGTCCCGACACCTGGGATCCGACCGGCACGGCGCGCGTGGCCTGCAGCGTGCCCGTAGCGCTCACTTCCTCCACGATTTCACCCTGGGAGACGGTGGCCTTCATGAACTCCGGGATCTGCGGCGTCTTGCTGCTCTCGTAGTAGTAGTACCCGCCGCCGGCAATCGCGAGAACAATGACAAGATAAATCAGCTTCTTCATGGTCGTTTAGGCCCGTTCCGGAGTCGAATGCGCCGCCCCTCGGCGCAAGCCAGCAAAACCTTCTTCGAACAGCGTGTACACGGTCGGCACCAGCACCAGGGTGACCAATGTCGATGCGGCCAGCCCGCCAATCACCACCCGCGCGAGCGGCGCCTGCAGTTCCGCGCCCTCGCCCACACCCAATGCCATCGGCATCAGGCCGAGCATCGTCGTCATGCTGGTCATCAGAATGGGCCGCAGACGCGTGCGCCCCGCTTCTTCCACCGCGTCCCGCAGTCCCTTGCCGTCGCGCCGCCGCAGGATATTCGTGTAATCCACCAGCAGAATCGCGTTGCTCACGACAATGCCGGCGAGCATGATTACTCCGATATACGCCTGAAGACTGAAGGATGTTGACGTCAGCTTCAGCGCCGCCACCACGCCGATGATGGCCACCGGCACGGCGAACATGACAATGAACGGATCCTTGAGCGATTCGTACTGCGACGCCATGACGGCGTAGACCAGCAGGACGGCCAGCAGCAGCAGGATCTGGAGTTGCTGGAAGGCCTGCCCCTGCGCCTCGACCTCGGCGCCGAAGCCCACGGTGAAGTCCCTGGGGACGTTGAGTTCCGGGAGCCTGGCCCGCACGGCCTTGACGGCGTCGCCGATGGCCACGCCCGCCTCAAGATCGCCGTTTACCCGGGCGATCCGCTCCTGGTTCTTGCGGTCGATTTGCGTGGGACCGCGCTGGGTGTCAATGGTCAGCAGGTTCTTGGCGGGCAGGACCTGGCCGGAGGGCGTGCTGATGAGCACGTCATTCACCGACTCGGCGCGCTCGCGATCCTCCTCGCGCAGCCGGACAATGATGGGGAACTCCTTGCCGCGCTCGCGGAACACGGCGGCCTGCGTGCCGGCCATGTTGGTGCGAATGGCGTTGGCGACGTTGGCCACCGAGAGGCCGAGCAGCGCGGCCTTCGGCCGGTCCACGCGAATGGCCAGTTCCGGCCGGCCTTCCTGACGCCCGATCTGCGGATTGGCCACGCCTTCGGTGCGCTGCAGCAGCGCCAGCACATCCTGCGACACGCGATTGGAGTCTTCCAGCGAGAACCCGCGGATCTCCACGGCCAGCCGGCTGTCGGAATTCAGGTTGCCCAGGATGCGATTCAGCGACTGGTTGCCACCGGAGGCGCGCGTGGTGATCGACACGCCTGGCAGGCCGACCAGCACCCGCCGCAAGTCCGTGGCGATCTGCTCGCTGCTGCGCTTCCGCTCCGTCTTTGACGTGAGCTTGATGTTGACCGACGCGTTGCCCCCGCCGCCACCCATGAAGCCCCCGCCGCCTCCGGCCGAGGACACCACGGTCACGGCCTCCGGCACATTGGCCTTGATCAGGTCTTCCAGCTGCAGCACGATGGCCTGGCTGCGTTCGATACGGCTCCCCACGGCGAGCCGCGCGTTGACCGACACTTCGCCTTCGTCCGTCTGGGGCAGCAGTTCCGCCGGAATCGACGGCAGGATGAGGATGGCGGCGATGGTCAGGCCCGTGGCGGCCATCAGCACCGTCGGCCGGTGCGCCAGACACACATGCAGCACGCGGCGGTAGACGTTGTCGAGCCCGTCCAGCCCCCGCTCACTGAGCGTGAACAGCGTTCCAGACAATCCCGTCCGCTCGCTCACCGGCGTTGGCAGCACGAGCAGTCGCGAGCACAAGACCGGCACGATCGTCACCGCCACGAACAGCGACATCGAGAGCGAGAAGATGACGACGATGGCGAGCTGCGTGAAGAGGATGCTGGCGACGCCCGTGAGGAAGAGCAGCGGCACGAACACGGCGACGTGAGTCAGCGTGGACGTCAGGATGGCCGACCAGACTTCTTCGCTGCCCTCGATGGCGGCCTGCATGCGCGGCTTGCCCATCTCCATGTGCCGGAACGTGTTCTCGAGCACGACGATCGAGGCGTCGACGATCATGCCGACCCCCAGGGCCAGTCCCCCGAACGTCATCGTGTTCAGCGTGAAGCCCGCGAAGTAGAGCAGGGCGAACGTGCCGACAATCGAGATTGGAATCGAAATACAGATGATGAAGGTAGACCGCAGGTTCCGCAGGAAGGCGAAGATGACGGCGATCACCAGCAGCGCGCCGAGGAGCGCCGCATCCTGGACGGCGGAGATCGACTGATTGATGAACTTCGCCTGATCTTCCAGCACCGTGAGGTGCACGCCCTGCACGTCGCGGTTGATGCGTGCGACTTCCGCATGCACCTGCTCCGCGATGGCCACCGTGTTCTTGCCCGACTGCTTCGTCACGCGCATCCGGATGCCGGGTTTGCCGTTGATCCGCGTGACTGAGCGCAGATCTTCGGTCGCGTCCCGTACGTCGGCGACGTCGCGCAGGTAAATTGGCACGCCGCCGCGCGTGAAGACAATCAGGTCCTTGATCTGCTCGATCGACTCAAACTGGCTCTGGCTGCGGAGCAGGTACGTGGTGTCGCCTTCGTTCACCTCGCCCAGGGGGACGTTCTGGTTCTCCGTGCGGATGGTCTGGATGACACGATCCACCGGCAGATCCAATGCCGTGATCTTCTCCTTCGAGAGTTCGATGCGAATCTGGCGGCGCAGGCCGCCATCGACGGTGACCGAGGCCACGCCCGCCACGCGTTCGAGGCGCGGGACCAGGTCCACTTCAGCGAGCTCGCGCAGGGCGACGCGGTCGTAGTCGCCCTCGACGCCGATCCCCACGATGGGCTGGGAGTTGGAGTCGAACTTGAAGATGGTGGGCGGGTCCGCGTCGTCGGGCATGCGGCCGCGAATGCGGTCCACGCGCGTGCGAACCTCGTCGGCGGCCTCATTCAGGTCCGTGCCCCACGCGAAGCTCAGGCGGACCGTGCCCGATCCTTCCGACGCCGTCGAGTTGACCTGCTCGAGTCCCGGCACGGCGGCCAGGGACTGTTCGAGCGGGCGGACGATGAGTTCCTCGATCTCCATGGGGCCGACGCCGCCGTACCCCACGCGCACGGTGAGGCTCGGATAACTCACGTCGGGCATGAGGTCCACCGGCAACCGCGTCAACGAAATCGCGCCCAGGAGCACGATGATCGACGACACCATGAACATGGTGACGGGCCGGTGAATTGCAAAACGAGGCACACTCATGCGTAGTCTCCTGCTGAATCGTCGCCCGTGACCGGGTTAGAGCCCGCCGCCGCGTCCGGCGCCACTGCGCGCACCACCCCGGCCAGGCATGTTCATCGGCGTGATGCGGTCACCCGCACGCAACGCGAGCGCGCCGGTGGTGATGACCCGGGTGCCTTCGGCAAGCCCTTCAAGAATCTCGATCCGCTCGTTGTCCTGCAGGCCGGTGGTCACCGCCTGGAATTTGGCGGTCTGCCCGTCAATCAGGAACACGCCGCGACGGCCTTCGCTGTCCACCACGGCGTTGCGCGGCACGGTCAGTGCATCGGGGCGGCGGTCCACGGTGAGCCGCACGCGGGCATACATGCCGGGCTTGAGGCGGTACCCGGGATTGGGCACTTCGATCTCCATGCTGGCCGTCCGCGTCGCCGCGTCAAAGACCGGCGCGACGCGGCTGACCACGCCGGCGAACTGCTCGCCGGGGAACGCGTCCACTTCCACCAGCGCCTGCACGCCGGGGGTGACACGCTTGAAGTCCTTCTCGACCAGGTTGGACACCATGCGCACCGTGGAGATGTCCACCACCGAGAGGATGGCGGTGTTCGCGCCGGCGAACGCGCCCTGGTCAAGGTTCCGGCGTCCGACAAATCCGTCCACCGGCGAGACGATGGTCGTGTTCGAGAGCGTGATCTTCAGTTCGTCCAGGCGCGCCTGCGTCTGGCCCAGTTGCGCGGTGGCGAGTTCCACGGCGGCCACGGCCGAATTGAACCCGGCCTCCGCGTCTTCCACCGTCTGCCGCGTGGCCAACCCGCGTGACAGCAGTTCCTGCTGGCGGGCGAGCGTGGTCTTGCGCAACCGCAGGTCGCTCTCCCGCTGCGTCACGGTGGCCCTGTTGACCATCACGTTCTGCTCGATCTGCTTGACCTGCTGCAGCAGTTCGCGGTCTTCAATCTTCGCGACCATCTGGCCCCGGGTCACGCGGTCGCCCAGCTTCGCGGAGATGGAGTCCAGGCGCCCGGCGACGCGCGGCACGATGTCCACCGTCGCCTGCCCGATCAGGTTGCCGACGACGGTGATGTATTCGATCACCTCATGCCGCGTGGCGGCCGCGGTGTCGACCGTCAGCGCGGGACGGCCGCTGCCGCGTCCGCCGCCGGCTCCAGCCATCCCGCCGCCAGGCCCGCCGGTGGCGGGCGCGGCCGCCGTGGCCGCGCCCCCTTGGCGACTGTAGTAATACGCGCCGGCCGCGCCGGCGACGAGGAAGGCAATAACGACGAATTTCTTCATGGGGCGCTTACTGGATCCGCTGCACGCGATCGAATTCCGCGATGGCGTTGATGTATCGAATCGTGGCCGACAGCTCGTTGTTCCGCGCGCTGGTCAGCGCGTTCTGGAGCGAGATGACCTGGAAGTTCGTGGACATGCCCACCGAGAAGCGCGTGAGTTCGGCCTCCAGCGTGCGCTCGGCCGCTTCGCGCGACTTCTGCGCCGCCAGCAACTGCTTGTAGGTGCTCTGTACGTCCAAGCCCGCGCGGGTGACCACCGTCTCGATTGTCAGGCCCTGGTTCTTGATAGCGATTTCAGACTGCTGATACTGCAGGCGGGCTCGCGCGAGGTTCGCCTTGGCGGCTGCCATACCAAGCGGATAGTTGACGTTCAACTGCAGGCTCCACGTTGGCGTTTCACGAGTGCCGATGGCTTTTAGTGCATCGTAGTAGCCGCTTTCAATCAGCGTGCCTGTTGAATCTTTGAAGTTGCCGCCGGTGCCCTCGAGCGAGTACGCGGTCTGCAGGTCGAGCGCAGGCTTGGTGCTGTTCTCGTTCAGCGTCAATCCCAACTCCGCAACCTTGAGGTTCTTCCTCGCCGTCACGATGTCGGTGCGGTCGGCCAAGGCTCGCGAAACGGCCGCCGGAATGTCCACGTCCTGCACCTGGATGGACGGCACTTCGGTCGGGTTGATGGTGGCGCGGAAGAAGTCGTCTTCCGTGCTGTCCACCACGAGGCGCTTGAAAGCGAGTTCCGCGTTGCGCCACGCAATCTCGGCGGCCAGGAGCTGTTGTTCGCCGGTGGCGATCTGCGACTCGAGCTGCACCAGGTCAATCTCAGCCACGGTGCCCACTTCGACCTTCACTTTGTTGTCGTCGTAATTGCGTCGCGACAGATCCAATGACCGGCGCTGAATCTCAATCGCTTCAATCGACTGCCGGAGCGCCCAGTACGCAGTGCGCACCTGGTTCTTGATGTTCTCGATCTGCTGAAGCACGGCAATATCCGTGATCTCGCGCTGGACCTCCAGCGTGCGAAGCTGGCTTCGCTGCGAATCGATCTTCAGGTTTTGCCAGAGCGGCTGCGTGTAGTTGAAGGAAGTCGTCGCCCGGTAGTTCGGATTTCGAAGAGTGTTGGCGCTGTTATCCGCTGCCCTGTTGTTGTTGAAGCCGATTGTCAGTGTGCCGCCGTACCAGGGCATTCGCTGGCTGGCGCCCACATTGTATGTCTGTGTCTGGGCCACCAGTCGACTGGCTCCATCGAGTGAACTCGTCGAGGTGCGCGCAGAGTTGTTGTAACTGGTTCTCGCGGTGAAGGTCGGACGAAACGCCGCGCGGGCAGCGACCATCGAATAATCCTGTGCAGCGGGATTCAGTTTTTCCCGCTGGATGTCCAGGTTCTTTTCGAGCGCGCGGGCCATCGCCTCGTCCAGGCTCAGGTCGACGCGCTGCGCACCCGGGGTCTCAGGCGGGAGCGCGCGCCCGACCACATACCGGTCCTGCGCCTGCACCTGAATGCCCCCGGTGGTCGCCGCCGACTGCTGCGCGGCCTGAGCCGCCGCCACCGCCGGCACTGCCAACGCGGCCACCGCCGCCCACACCATCACGCTTGCCATCTGCTTCGTCATGTACCTGCTCCGTCTAGGCAGTCGCCACCTGGCACCCTGCACGCCTGAAAATAAAAACTGGTTACCTGCTGCGTGAGTCGCCACCGCGACCGCGCTGGCGCTCCCAGTACGTTACGAGTTTTTTGTACTGTTCGGCCGACAGGACCAGGTGCATTTCGTAAATCATGATCGTCCGGGTCTTGTTCAATGTGGTTCGAGACGCCTCGACGCGATCGACCTGCACCCCAATCACATCCGTTCCCACCGTGCGCTCAGTCAGAAGGCGCTGCAGGATCGTGTCCTGCTTCTTCAGCTCCGCTTCCCGGGCCATCGCGTTAGGCAGCCGATTATGGAACAGGTCGTCAATCTTCTTCGATTGCTCGGCGGTGATCCCCACCTCTTTCATGACCTCGGCGTTCTTCCACCACGCTCCACGCCGGAACCGCTCTGATGTGCCGCGCCCCTGACTGGTGGGGTTCTGCGTCCGAACGGTTGGGGACTTGGGTGTCTGATGGTTGGACTGGGGGCTGGCGGCATGGCCGCCCGCCGACAAGGCCACGGCAAACACCACCGCGCCGATAAAAGAGACTTGTGTCTTCACACCTTTCACTTACGCCCAGCCGCAAAACGTCGTTT